>NZ_JACVBS010000010.1:0-258209 GCF_014852545.1 Variovorax sp. VRV01 | reverse complement strand
GGCCGCGGTGGCCGGTGGGGCGGGGGCGGCTTCAGGCGGGGCCGCGGGCTGCGACGCGACGCGCAGGCCGCTGACCCGCCCCTTGGCCTGGTAGCGCTCGGGCGCGCCCAGCGAGCCTTGCCAGTTCAGGTCGATGCGCTCGACCAGCCCGCGCGGCGCATAGGCATCGAGCACGCGGTGCGTGGCATCGCCCAGCGGCAGTCGGTCGGCAATGAGGGCCAGCGCGGCCAGGTCGAGCCGGTCGGCGCGCAAGGCGCCCTGCTCCGGCGTGCGGCCCCGCGCGGGGGAGTGCTGCAGCCACAGGTTGCCGCCGGGCCAGCGCATGCCGTCCGCGGTGTCGAACTGCAGGGCGGCGGTCGAGAACTCGAGCTTTTCCTCGTCCAGCTGGCCGGCCAGCCGTCCGGTCACCGCGCGCAGCACCAGCGGCTGCAGGCCCCGGCCCAGCGAGGCGTCGATGCAGTCGAGCCCGAGGTCCGCCGCGCCGCCCACGATCTGCCCCCTCTTCACGTCGGCCCAGAGGCGCAGCGCGCCGCTGCCTTCGCGGATGCGGGCGTCGAGGGAGACATAGCGGCCCAGGCGGGTGACGTCCATGTAGGGCAGGTCGGCATAGACCTGGCCGTCCCAGGTCTGCCAGCGGCCCGAGCGCACCGACAGCAGCGGCTGACGGAACTGCCCGCGCAGCGTGAAGCGCTCGCCCCAGCCGACCGGCGGCGTGGCGTCGAGCCTGAGGCCGTGGCGCCGGGCCGTGTTGCGCGCCACGAAGCGCACGTCGGTCAGGAGCAGGGGCTCGGCCTGGCGCTGCTCGTCGGTCCAGCGCACGGTGCCGCCTTCGACCACCAGCTCGCGCTGGGCGAAAAACCAGTCGGCGGCGCGGGTCTCTCCGGTGGTGTCGGTGTCCATGTGGAGGCCCGCCACGTGCAGCTTGCCGAGCACGTCGCGCCGCACGTCGACCTGCGGCCCCTCGATATAGAGCTGCTCGAAATTGAGGCGCCACAGCGAGCGCGGCGATACGCTCGCCACCACCCGCACGAGACGCAGGGCTTCCCGCTTCTGGGCGTCGTGCAGCACCACGTCGCGCAACTCGAAAGCGGGAAAGAGACTATCGGAACGGGCCGTGATCGACCCGATGCGCACGGGTACCCCGATGGCCTTGCTGGCTTGTGCCTCGAGCGCGCCACGGTAATCGCCGATTCGCGGCACAATCCACGCGTGTAGGACAACCACTGACAGTGCCAGCAGAAGCCATGCAGCGATCAGTAAACCCAGCAGCCAGCGCGCCGTCGCAGCGGTGATCTTGAGCAGACGTGAAGGGGAAGACGCCGTGTCGTTCATTGAGGATCGCGCTGTGTCCGGAATTATGACCGCCAGCATTCAGAGGGGTTCCGCGGAAGCCGACACCAGTGTGAACCAGTTGCCAGCCACGCCATCGACAGAAGCGACCGAGGTCGCGTTCTCTTCCTATTCGCGCTTCGTCCAGCGCCTGCGCCGCAGGTATGCGGCCGAGCTTGCATTGCTTTCCCCTGGCGCGCCGCGGCGCGAGTCGATGTCGAAGGCCTACGAGGCACTGCGCGAACGCGGGGACGGCGTCGGCGATGCGCTGCGCATTGTGCGGCAGCTCGTGATGGAACGGCTTGTAACCCTCGATTGCGATGCGAAGGCGCCGCTGGCCGTGGTGACCACCGCCGTCACCGAGCTCGCTGAATTCGCGCTCGACGTCGCCTGCCGCGACGCCTGCCAGGAACTCGACGCGGTGCATGGCGCCCCGCTGGGCCCCGAAGGCCAGCGCGCGCAGCTCTGGGTGGTGGGCATGGGCAAGCTCGGCGCGCGCGAGCTCAACGTGTCGAGCGACATCGACCTGATCTACCTGTACGACCTGGACGGCGAAACCCGCGGCGATGCCGACGGCCGCAGCCGCCTCTCGAACCAGGAATATTTCTCGCGCGCCGTGAAGCGCATCTATGCGCTGGTGGGCGACATCACCGAGCACGGCTTCGTGTTCCGCGTCGACCTTGCGCTGCGGCCGAACGGCAATTCCGGGCCCAGCGTGGTGTCGCTCGATGCGCTCGAAGAATATTTCCAGGTGCAGGGCCGCGAGTGGGAGCGCTTTGCCTGGATGAAGAGCCGGGTCGTCGCGCCGCGCGACGTGGTCTCGGAAGGCCTTGCGCAGGGCCTGCGCGCCACCGTGCTGCCCTTCGTGTTCCGGCGCTACCTGGACTACAGCGTGTTCGATTCGCTGCGCACGCTGCACCGGCAGATCCGCGAGCAGTCGGCCCGCCGCAGCGCCGGGCGGCCCGAGCGCGCCAACGACGTCAAGCTCTCGCGCGGCGGCATCCGCGAGATCGAATTCACCGTGCAGCTGCTGCAGGTGGTGCGCGGCGGCCAGTTTCCCGAACTGCGCACGCGCCCCACGCTCGACGCGCTGCAGCGGCTCGCGCGCGCCGGCCTGATGCCGCAGGAAACCGCCGACACCCTGGCCGCGGCCTACGAGTTCCTGCGCCGCGTGGAGCACCGCATCCAGTACCTGGACGACCAGCAGACCCACGTGCTGCCGGTGGCCGACGACGACCTGCGCTGGGTCGCGCAGACCATGGGCTACGCCAGCTGCTGCCCGTTCCTCGAGCAGCTCGACACCCACCGCGAGTTCGTGGCGCAGGAGTTCGACAAGCTGCTCGGCGGCGAGAAGCCCTGCAACGGCAAATGCAACGGCAAGAAGGCCGCCGCCCCCACCGACCTGGCCGACCTGCTCGACGACCTGCCGCCGGCCTTTGCCGACCGCATCCGCAACTGGTGCGAGCAGCCCCGCGTGCTGGCGCTGCGCGAGGAAACGCGCGCCCGGCTGCGCCAGCTGGTGCAGCGCACCGGACACTGGCTGAAGGAGCCCGACGGCGACGGCCCCGGACAGACGCCGCGCCATGTGGACGCCGCCTTGCGCTGGGCCGACTGGATCGAGCCGCTGCTGCGGCGCGAGAGCTACCTGGCGCTGCTGGTCGAGCGGCCCGCGGTGCAGGAACGGTTGCTGCGGCTCTTGGGCGCCGCGAAGTGGCCCGCGCGCTACCTGATGCAGCACCCGGGCGTGATCGACGAGCTCGCGAGCGACGAAATGCTCTCGGGCCGCTTCATGGCGGCCGAGTTCGAGCGCGAGCTCGAGGCGCGCCACGCCTCGCTCAGCCGCACCGGCGAGGCCGACGAGGAGCGCCTGCTGAACCTGCTGCGCCACGCCCACCATGCCGAGGTGTTCCGCACGCTGGCGCGCGACGTGGACGGCCGGCTCACGGTGGAGCAGGTGGCCGACGACCTGAGCGCGCTGGCCGACACCACCTTGCGCGTAACCGCCCATTGGTGCTGGCCGCATGTGCGCAACAGGCACCGCGAGCTGCCGCAATTCGCGATCATCGGCTACGGCAAGCTCGGCGGAAAGGAACTGGGCTACGGCAGCGACCTCGACATCGTGTTCGTCTACGAAGACGACGACGAACGCGCGGGCGAGGTCTATGCAGCCTACGTGCGCAAGCTGATCAACTGGCTCACCGTGAAGACGCGCGAGGGCGACCTGTTCGAGATCGACACTGCCTTGAGGCCGAACGGCAATTCGGGCCTGCTGACCACCAGCTTCGAAGCCTACGAGCGCTACCAGCTGGGCCGCGGCAGCAACACCGCATGGACCTGGGAGCACCAGGCCATGACGCGCGCGCGCTTCGTGCTCGGCAGTACAGCGCTGGGCACGCGCTTCGACCAGGTGCGCGAAGCCGTGCTGGTGGCGCCGCGCGACCGCGAGGCACTGAAGGCCGAGATCATCGCAATGCGCAACAAGCTGCGCGGCGCGCGGCCAGTGAAGGCCGATCGCTTCGACGTCAAGCACAGCCCCGGCGGCATGGTGGATGCCGAGTTCGCGGTGCAGTTCCTGGTGCTGTCGGCCTCGGGCGAGCATCCGGAGCTGATTCCCAACGTCGGCAACATCGCGCTGCTGCTGCGCGCCGAAGAAGCCGGCCTGCTGCCCGAAGGCGTCGGCCGCAATGCCGCCGCCGCCTACCGCGAACTGCGCCGCGTGCAGCACCGTGCACGCCTCAACGAAGAACCGACCCAGGTCACCCCGCCCGCACTGGCCGCCGAGCGCGACGCCATGCTGGCCTTGTGGAAGGCGGTATTTGGCTGATTTGGCTCACCCCCAGGCTTCGCGCACTTCGTGTCGCTTCGCCACCCCCCTCACCGGGGGCAACACCGGCGGCCCGGCAAAGCCGGTTCCGCGGTGTTTCTGGCGCGAAATGCATCGAAAAGCAGCGGCGGTGTGTGCCATCGCCGTCGCCGTCCTTCTCGCGGGCTGCGCGAGCGGCACGCGCAGCGGCGGCGCACTGGGCGGCCGCGACGGCCCGGGCAGCAACATCCCGTCCGACCTGGACCGCGTGCCCGATGCCGAGCCCCGCATCGAAGCCATCCGAGGCAGCGGCGGCACCAGCAAGCCCTACACGGTGCTGGGCCGGGCCTACCAGCCGATCACCGACGACCGGCCGTTCCGCGAATCGGGCATCGCCTCGTGGTACGGCCGCAAGTTCCACAGCGCCTCGACCGCGAGCGGCGAGCCCTACGACATGTACGCCATGACGGCCGCGCACAAGACGCTGCCGCTGCCCAGCTACGTGCGGGTGCGCAACCCGGCCAACGGGCGCGAGGTGATCGTGCGGGTGAACGACCGCGGGCCCTTCGTCGACGGCCGCATCATCGACCTGAGCTACACCGCGGCGCTCAAACTCGACCTGCTGCGCGGCGTGGCGCCGGTGGAGATCGAGCGCATCACGAACGAGGACATCCGCACGGGCGCATGGCGGCGCGATTCGGGCACGGCGTATGCCTCGGCCTCGCAGCCGCCGCGCGCCGAGCCTGCACCGGTGGCCGTGCCCTCGGCCTGGGTGGCGCCGGTGGCGATGAACGCTGCAGCGCCGGCCTCGGCAATGCCGGTCGCGCCGCAAACGCCCATGGCATCCACGGCGCCCGCCGACCGGATCGCGCAGGCCGCGCCGGCGCCCGAGCCGGAGGCCGCATCGCCCCGCCAGCCGATCATGGTCACCGACCTCCCGCCGCTGGCGCCGCTCACGGCACCGCCGCCCGCGCCCGCAGTTGCCTCGCAGGGCGCGGCGCCCTCCTCGCCTTCAGCCGCGGCCGCAGGTTTCTGGGTGCAGCTCGGTGCCTTCCGCGAGCGCGATGGCGCCGAGAGCCTGCGGAGCCAGGCCGCGCGCGGCCTGCCCTCCATGGCGCCGCAGCTGCGCGTGTTCAGCGAAGCCGGCACGCACCGCCTGCAGGCCGGGCCGTTCGCCTCGCGCAGCGAAGCCGGCGAGGCCGTCACGCAGCTGCGCGAGAGCCTGCGCATCGCGCCGATGGTGGTCGAGCGACGCTGATTCGAGGCCTCAGGGCATCGCCTTGGCCGCCACCTGCGAGCGCATGCCGACGCCCAGGCGGTTCCAGGCGTTGATCTGCGCGATGGCGATCGAGAGTTCGACGATCTCGAGCTCGCTGAAATGCGCCTGGAGCGCTTCGAACTCGGCGTCGCGGGCTTGGTGATGGTCGGGCAGGCGCGTCAGCGTTTCGGCCCAGTCGAGCGCCGCGCGCTCGCGCTCGCTGAAGAAGCTCACTTCGCGCCAGGTGGGCAGGCTGTTGATGCGCTGCCAGTCCTCTCCCTGCTGGCGCAGGTCGCGCACGTGCATGTCGAGGCAGTAGGCGCAGCCGTTGATCTGCGAGACGCGGGCAAAGACGAGGTCGATCAGCACCTTGCCGAGCGTGCTCGACTCGATGGTGCCGTTGACGCCGATCATGGCCTGGAAGGCCTTGGGCGCGATCTTGAACCAGGTCAGGCGGGGGGCGATGGGGTTGCTCATGGTGCGTGCTCCAGGTGGTTGAGATGAAAAATCTGCTTGCTACCCACTGAAGACGGGCCAGCCATCGGCCCTGTGACACGCCATCCGAAAATTATTTCGACGAATAGATCTGCGCGATGCGCGCGAGCTTGTCGGGGTTGCGCTGCACGCGGACGCGCACGATGCGCTCGTCCTCGATCTCGAAGGTCTGGGCCGATTCGAGCTGCCCGTCGATGAAACGCAAGAGTCCGGGCTCGCCGTTGATCTCCACCAGTTCCATGCGCACCGCGGTGCCCATGCGGCGCCACAGCGCGAAGTACAGCTGCGCGAGCCGCTGGCTGCCGCGCAGGACCTTGCTGAAGCTCTGCACCTTGCCGCCGCCGTCGCCGATGAGTTCCACGTCTTCCGCCATCAGCGCCTTCAGCTCCTGCAGGCTGCCGCGCGCTGCCGCATCGGCAAAGGCGCGCAGCAGGCGCTGGTGGGTTTCGCGCGGCACCTGGAAGCGCGGGCGCGCCTCCTGCACCTGGGCCTTGGCGCGGTGCACCAGCTGCCGGCAGGCGGCTTCGCTCTTGCCGAGCGTGCGGGCCACCTCGTCGTAGTCGGCATCGAACACCTCGCGCAGCAGGAAGGCCGCGCGCGCCTCGGGCGCCAGGCGCTCGAGCACGGCCAGGAAGGCGACGGAAATGTTGTCGGCGCGTTCGAGCAGCTGCTCCGGGGTGTCCGGCCCGCCGGTCAGCGTGGGCTCGGGCATCCAGGCACCGACGTAGTGCTCGCGCTGGACCTTCGCGGCGCGCAGCCGGTCGATCGAAAGGCGCGTGACGACGGTGACCAGCCAGGCTTCGGCACTGCCCAGGTCGGCCTTGTCGGCCTCATGCCAGCGCAGCCAGGCGTCCTGCACCACCTCTTCGGCTTCCGCGACGGAGCCGAGCATGCGGTAGGCGATGCCCTGCAGGCGGCGGCGGTGGCTGTTGAAGGCGAGGGTGGGATCGTCCATGCTCACAAGACGGGCGACCCACCGGGTTTGTGACAGGTGCTATGCGCCCTGGTACTCGGGCCTGGGGCCGAGCGAGGCGGCCAGTTCCTTGCGGTAGCGGTTGAGTTCCTGCACGGTCTTGAAGCTGCGGTTCATCAGCAGGCTCAGGTTGTGCAGGATGCGCTCGCCGACCTTGCTTTCCCAGACCGCGTCGAACTTGATCTGCTTGTCCAGCCAGTGCTCGAGCCAGTCGGGGTCGGGCATGCGGCTCTGGATGGTGTCGTTGGGGAACAGCGCCTTGTTGACGTGCAGGTTGGTCGGGTGCAGCGCCTGGGCCGTGCGCCTCGCGCTGGCCATCAGCACGCCCACCTTGGTGAACGCGGCGCGCGCCTCGTCGCCGAACTTTTCCATGGCGCGCTTCATGTAGCGCAGGTAGGCGCCGCCGTGGCGGGCCTCGTCCTGGCTCAGCGTGGTGTAGATGTGCTTGATGACCGGCTCGGTGTGCCACTGGGCGGCGCGGCGGTACCAGTGGTTGAGGCGGATTTCGCCGCAGAAGTGCAGCATCAGGGTTTCGAGCGGGGGGGCCGGGTCGAAGTCGAAGCGCACCTCGTGCAGCTCCTGCTCGGTGGGCGCATGCTGGGGACTGAAACGCTTCAGGTACTCCATGAGCACCAGCGAATGCTTCTGCTCCTCGAAGAACCAGATCGACATGAAAGCGGAAAAGTCGCTATCGTGGCGGTTGTCGCGCAGGAACATCTCGGTGGCCGGCAGCGCCGCCCACTCGGTGATGGCGTTCATCTTGATGGTCTGCGCCTGCTCTTCGGACAGCAGCGAAGCATCGAACGACTGCCAGGGAATGTCCTTGTCCATGTCCCAGCGGACAGATTCGAGTTGTCTGAAGAGTTCCGGATAAAGCATCAAAGTCTTTCTAAGGCCGTCGATTTTAGTCGGCTCGTTTGGCGCACCCATGACAGACGCGCGATGATGTGTGGATAAGCGCGGTCTTATGGCGCGAAATGCACACTTTTTTGTCTTCAGGAGCCCTCTTATGCGAATCCCTGCCGCCCTGGCCGCATGCCTCCTTGCCGCTGGCACGGCGGTCGCCCAGGCCCCCTCTCCCAGCCCGTCTCCAACTCCCGCTGCTGCCCCATCCACCGCGGCCGACGGTGCCGCGGCCGCCGCCTGCCCGCCCATCCTGCAACACACCTTTCCGCGGCTGCAGGACGAAAAACCCCAATCGCTGTGCCAGTACGCGGGCAAGGTGGTGCTGGTGGTGAACACCGCGAGCTTCTGCGGCTTTACCCCGCAATACAAGGGGCTGGAGGCGCTGGACAGCAAATACCGCTCGCGCGGGCTGGTGGTGCTGGGCTTCCCGTCCAACGATTTCGCGCAGGAATCGGGTTCGAACAAGGAAATTGCCGATTTCTGCGAAAGCACCTTCGGCGTGAAGTTTCCGATGTTCGCGAAGTCGTCGGTGCGCGGCGCCAATGCCAACCCGCTGTTCAAGCAGCTCGCGCTGGCCTCGGGCACCACGCCGAAGTGGAATTTCTACAAGTACCTGATCGGGCGGGACGGCAAGGTGGTGCAGGCCTGGTCCAGCATGACGGCGCCCGACGAGAGCGCCTTCGTCAAGGTCATCGAGAGCCAGCTCGCGGCCGGGGGCTGACGGCTTGCCGCCGTGAACTAACGGTCACAAACGTTTACCACTGGAGGGGGAACCGGACTGGCACACTGTGCTCATAACGAACGAGTGCAGCAAATGCCTTCCAGTTTTCATGTTGCGAGGTCTTCCGGGCGTCTTGCCTGGTCGAAATCCCGAGGCGATTCTTCTCCTCCTCCCTCCCTCCCTCCTTCGCGTCGGGGCGCCTCGCAGCATTTTTGTATTTCCCGCACGGGCGGGGCGCGGCAGACGCCGGCGCCCTGAAACGAAAAAGGCGCCAGAGGCGCCTTTTTTCATGGTTGGGTGTCGATGAAGCTGGGCCGCAGCATCAGCTTGTCGTACAGCTTTGCGAGATTGGCGTGCTCATGGCGCCAGTCGATCTCGGGAAAGCGCAACCCCAGCCAGCCCAGCGCGCAGCCCACGGCGATGTCCGACAGGCTCAGGTGGATGCCGCTGCAAAAGGGCTTGTCGGCCAGCCCCTTGGCCATGGCGGCGATGCCGCCTTCGACCTTGGCGCGCTGGCGCTCGATCCAGGCGGCGCTGCGCTCGCCGTCGCTGCGGCCCGACCAGGTGGCTTCCAGCCGCCAGAGCACGCCGGCGTCCATGACGCCATCGGCCAGCGCTTCCCAGGTCTTGACCTCGGCGCGCTCGCGGCCCTGCTGGGGAATCAGCTTGCCCACGGGGGACAGGGTGTCGAGGTATTCGACGATCACGCGCGAATCGAACATCGCGTCGCCGCCTTCCATGATGAGGCAAGGCACCTTCCCGAGCGGGTTGGAGTGCGCGATGGTGGTGTCGGCCGCCCAGACGTCCTCGATCACGAACTGGTAGTCGAGACGCTTTTCGGCCAGCACCACGCGCACCTTGCGCACATAAGGGCTGGCGGCCGATCCGATCAGTTTCATGAAAGCTCTCTCCCCTTGCATTGATGACGTTTGTTCATGGTCATTTTAGGGGAAGGGCCAAAGATCGGGCCCCGATCCGTGGCAAACGTGCATCGGCGCCAAGCCACCTAAAATTCGGGGAATGAGCTTCTCCACCGTTTCCGCCCTCTCCCCACTTGATGGCCGCTATGCGGCCAAACTCGCGGCCTTGCGCCCGCTGATGAGCGAACAGGGCTACATGCACCGGCGCGTGCAGGTCGAAGTGGCGTGGTTCATCGCGCTGTCGGACTGCGGCTTTGCCGAATTCAAGCCGCTCACGGGCGGCGCCCGCAAGTACCTGCTGGGGCTGGTTTCGCACTTCTCCGAGGCCGACGCGCTGGCCATCAAGGACATCGAGAAGACCACCAACCACGACGTGAAGGCGGTCGAATACTGGATCAAGTCCAAGTTCGAAGCCCGGCCCGAGCTGCTGGCCGCCGCCGAATTCGTGCACTTCGCCTGCACCAGCGAAGACATCAACAACACCAGCCATGCGCTGCAGATCCAGGCCGCACGCGAAAAAGTCATGCTGCCGGCCATCGACGGCCTGATTGCCAAGCTGCGCGAAATGGCGCACCAGTTCGCCGGCGTCTCGATGCTGTCGCGCACGCACGGCCAGACCGCCAGCCCGACCACCGTGGGCAAGGAAATCGCCAACGTGGCGGTGCGGCTTTCGAAGGCGCGCGCGCAGATCGCCTCGGTGCAACTGCTCGGCAAGATGAACGGCGCCGTGGGCAACTACAACGCCCACCTGGCCGCCTGGCCCGACTTCGACTGGGAGGCATTCAGCCGCAAGGTCATCGAAACGCCGGCACCGCTCGGCCTGGGCCTGAGCTTCCAGCCCTACAGCATCCAGATCGAGCCGCACGACTACATGGCCGAGCTGTTCGACGCGGTGGCGCGCGCCAACACCATCCTGATCGACTTCTCGCGCGACGTCTGGGGCTACGTGAGCCTGGGCTACTTCAAGCAGCGGCTCAAGAAGGGCGAGATCGGCTCCTCGACCATGCCGCACAAGGTCAACCCGATCGATTTCGAGAACGCCGAGGGCAACCTGGGCCTGGCCAACGCGGTGCTGCGCCACCTGAGCGAGAAGCTGCCGATCAGCCGCTGGCAGCGCGACCTGACCGACAGCACGGTGCTGCGCAACATCGGCGTGGCCTTCGGCTATGCCACGCTGGCCTACGCGAGCCTGGCCACGGGCCTGGGCAAGCTGGAGCTCAACGAAGAAGCGCTGGCCGAAGACCTCGACGCCTCGTGGGAAGTGCTGGCCGAACCGATCCAGACCGTGATGCGCCGCTTCGGCGTGCAGGGCGCCTACGAGCAGCTCAAGGAAGTGACGCGCGGCAAGACCGTGACGGCCGAGGCGCTGCACGGCCTGATCCGCTCGCTCGACATTCCCGAAGCGGAAAAGGAGCGCCTGCTTGCCATGACGCCCGCGAGCTACGTGGGCAAGGCGGCGGAGCTCGCCAGTAGAATCTAGCCTCCCCGCACGCCGATGCAGCAGCCGCCCGAGGGCGGCTGTTTTCTTCGTGCCACGCCCCCTTTCCAGCCAACGCGCCCCGTGCGGCGCGCCAGCCAACAACCAGGCGGGGCCTTTTCGACGCCCCTGTTGTCCATGCTGCGCGCATCCCTCCGACGCCTCTGGCTCAAGATTCACCGCTGGATCGGCCTCTCGCTCGGTCCGGTCCTGGCCCTCACAGCGCTGCTGGGCGCCGTGCTGGTGGTGGCCTTGCCGATCGACCGCCATGCGCATCCCGCGCTCTTCGTCGCACGAAGCGCGGCCGAAGCGGCAACGGGGACGCCCACGCTGCCGCTCGAACCGCTGCGCCAGCACCTCGTGGCCGAGTTCGGCCCCGACACCACCTTCACGCTGCGCCCGCCGCGCAGCCCCGGCGAGACGCTCTGGGTGTACGTGCGCGGCCCCTGGGACGGCACCCTCTACCTCGACCCCGCCACCGGCGCGGAGCAAGGCCGGCGCGGCTCGCACGAAGGCGCCTACAACCTGCTCTTCGAGCTGCACAGCAGCCTGCTGCTGGAAGACACAGGCAAGGGCATCCTGGCCTTCGTGGCGCTGGCCTACCTCTTCCTGCTGGTCACCGGCGTGGTGCTCTGGTGGCCCGCGCGCTGGCCGCCGTCGCTGCGCATTTCGCTCGACCGCGGCCTGCTGCGCGGGCTGTTCGACCTGCACCGCACCGGCGGCGCGGTGCTCGGGCTGCTGATTGCGGTGTCGGTGTTCACGGGCGCCTACATGGCCTGGCGGCCGCTCGGCGGCTTCATTTCCACCGCCATGGGCCAGGAGCTGGTCAAGCCGCCCGCGGTTCCCAAGGGCTCGCCCACGAGCGCCCGGCTTTCGCTCGACGAACTGGTGGCCCGCGCGCAAAGCGTATTCCCGGGCCAGCCGGTCGGCTACGTGCAGGTGCCGGCCAGGCCGAACCGCCCGATGCGCGTGCGCTTCCGGCTGGCCGACGATCCGCATCCGAACGGCATCAGCTCCGTGTGGCTGCATCCGCTGACCGGCGAAGTGCTGGCGGTGCGCCGCTGGCAGGACCTGGACGCCGGCAACGGCGCGGTGGTGGTGATCTACCCGCTGCACACCGGCGTGCTGGGCGGGCCGGTGCACCAGGCGATCACCATGCTGCTCGGCCTGGCGCTCGGCGGCCTGGGCCTGAGCGGCATCTGGCTCTGGTGGCGCCGCCGCCGCGCGGCGGCCGCCGCCCGCGACATCGCGCTTTCGGGCGGCAACCGCACCACGTCCTGAGCCGGACGCCTGCAGCTTTCGATTTTTATGGATATCCGAGGAGAAGCCTTGTTCAAGCAAAAGAAGTGCGCCGCACTGGTCATGGCGCTGTTCCCCATCAGCTTCCAGAGCCTGGCGGCCGAGGCCGAGCCGGCCGGTGCCGCATCCGGCGCGAAGTCGCTGGAGGCGGTGACCGTCACGGGCGACTGGCTCGGCACGCCCAGCGAGACCAAGGTGCTCGAGCACCCGGGCGCGCGCAGCATCGTCGAGCGCACGCAGATCCAGGAAAGCGGCGCCACCAGCGTGCGCGAGGCGCTGCGCCAGGTTCCGGGTGTGCAAGTGCAGGAGAGCAACGGCACGGGCGGCAGCGACATCTCGCTCAACGTGGGCGTGCGCGGCCTCACCTCGCGGCTGTCGCCGCGCTCGACCATCCTGCTGGACGGCGTGCCGCTGGCCTATGCGCCCTACGGCCAGCCGCAGCTGTCGCTGGCACCGCTGTCGCTCGGCAGCCTGGAAGCGGTCGACGTTGTGCGCGGCGCGGGCTCGGTGCGCTACGGACCGCAGAACGTGGGCGGCATCATCAACTTCGTGACGCGCGCTATTCCCAAGCAGTTCGCGGGCGAAGTGAGTGTGGGCGTGGAAAGCGCGGGCCACGGCGGCGGCACCAAGACCACGCCCAGCCTGTTCATCGGCGGCACCAACGAGAACGGCCTGGGCCTGGCGCTGCTCTATTCGGGCACGCACGGCGACGGCTTTCGCCGGAGCAACGACCACACCAGCATCGACGACCTGATGCTCAAGGGCGCCTACCGCCTGTCGAAGACCGACGACATCGCGGTGACGCTGCATCACTTCGAGGGCAAGGGCCGCATGCCGGGCGGGCTGAGCACCGCGCAGTTCGCGGCCGACCCGTTCCAGTCGGACCGCCCGTTCGACGAATTCACGGGACGCCGCACCGACGGCTCGGTCAAGTACACGCACGACGACGGCGTGAACAAGTTCGAGATGCTGAGCTACTACACGGACTCCTACCGCAGCAGCTACCTCGAGCAGGAAGGCACCGGCGCCAACGCCGGCCGGCGGCGCCTGACCTCCGCGCCGCGCAACTACAAGACCTACGCCTTCGAGCCCCGCTACTCGCGCCTGATCGATTCGGGCAGCGTGGTGCAGGAGATCAGCGTCGGCGCGCGCTACCTCAAGGAAGAAGCCTCCGAAGTGGCGACGCGCAGCGCCTACTACCGGCCGAGCCCGGGCTTCGACGCCTATGCCCTCGCCCAGCCCGCCTACCAGTCGAGCAAGGGCGGCACCACCGCCCACGCGGTCTACATCGACGACCGCATCGACTTCGGCAACTGGACGGTCACGCCCGGCGTGCGCTACGAATCGATCCGCTCGCACAACGACGTCTTCACGCTGGCCAACGGCCGCGTTACCGGCGCGAACTATCCGAAGATCGATTCCAACGAGGTGCTGCCGACGCTCTCGGTGCTCTACCGCATGAACGAGCGCTGGTCGGTGTTCGCGAATGCCGGCGTTTCGTTCGGGCCGCAGCAATATGCGCAGCTCGCGCAGTCCACCACCGGCCTGCACCCCGAGAAGGCCAAGACCTACGAGATCGGCACGCACTACAAGGGCGAGGCCTGGAGCGGCGAGCTGACGCTGTTCAACATCAACTTCGACAAGGAGCTGCTGCTGGCCCGCTCGATCACCGGCGACGTCGGCCAGTGGACCGACCTGGGCGCCACGCGGCACCGCGGCCTGGAGTCGGCGCTGCGCTACCAGCTCGGCAGCCTGAGCGATTCGCTCAAAGGCCTGTCGGTGTCGGCCACTTACACCTACACGCAGGCGATTGCCAAGGCCGGGGCCTTTGCCGGGCGCGACCTGCCCTTCTACTCGCGCCAGGTGGCCACGCTGGGCGCGCGCTACGAGCGCGGGCCGTGGACCTTCAATGCCGACGTGTACGCGCAATCGAAGCAGCGCTCGCCGGGCTCGCCCGACGACGGCGCGCAATACATCACGCTGGAAGACCCGAACGGCCGGCTCGGCAATATCGCGGGCTACGCCACCATGAACCTGCGCGCGGCGTACGACTTCGGCCCCTCGATGAGCAACCTGAAGCTGGCCGTCGGCGTCAAGAACCTGTTCGACCGCCGCTACTACAACCGCTCGGTCGACAACAACGGCGGCAAGTACGTGGGCCAGCCGCGCACGCTGTACCTGCAGGCCTCGGTGGCGTTCTGACGCGGCCCGTGGGGGCGCATACACTCGCGCACCCATGGCCCTCAAATCCACCATCTTCAAGGCCGCCCTCGCGGTGGCCGACATCGACCACGGCTACTACGCCGACCATGCGCTGACCCTGGCGCGCCATCCGAGCGAGACCGACGAGCGGATGATGATCCGGCTCGTCGCGCTCGCGCTCAACGCGCACAAGCTGCAGGACGTTTGCCAGGGCGACGGCACGCTGGCCTTCGGCGCGGGCTTGTCGAACGTGGACGAACCCGATGTCTGGCTGCGCGATTTCACGGGCGAGACCAAGCTGTGGATCGAGGTCGGCCAGCCCGAGGACAAGCCCATCATCAAGGCCTGCGGCAAGGCGGACGAGGTGATCGTCTACTGCTTCAACCATGCGGCCGAGATCTGGTGGCGCGGCATCGAGAACAAGCTCACGCGGCCGCAGAACCTGCAGGTCTACCGGGTGCCGACGGAAGCCTCGCAGGCGCTGGCCGCGCTCGCGCAGCGCAGCATGCAGCTGCAGGCGACGATCCAGGAGAACACGCTGACGCTGGGCGACGGCACCCACAGCATCGACGTCGAGCTGCTGCGCTGGAAGTAGCCTCAGGCCACCGGCATCATCCGGCCGCAGTGCCAGCACTGCTCGAAGCCGCCTTCGATGCGCTCGCCGCAGATGCACTGCCAGTTGCGCTGCGGCCGGTGCTGGGCCGCATGCAGCACCTGCTGCGCGCGCTCGAACTGCGCTTCGTCGTCGATCCAGATCTCGGGCAGGCACTGGTCGGGCGGCAACTGGCCCATGACGGCGCCCAGGTATTCGCGCTGCACTGTCGCCTGCACGCCCTCCTCGCGCAGCGCATGCACCCACAGGGCCGCGATCGCGAGGTTCGGAGCCTGGGCAAGGCGGCGCATGGGGCGGCCTCCTTCAGGGCGCGTCGTCGGGGCCGAGGGGCTCGGCGGGATCGTCGGGCCACTGCGGCGGTTCGGCCTCGCGCGCACGCTCCGCATATTTGTTGAAGCGCCAGGCCGAGTCTTCCATGGTGATGCGGCGCCAGGTCACGCGCTTCTCGGCCGGCGACATGGCGGGCCAGTGCTGCACCTCGTCGAAGCTGCGGCCGCAGCCCTTGCACTGGTCGTCGCCCTGGCTGGTGGAGCAGATGGCGATGCAGGGGGTGTCGGGCGTGCTGTGGTACCAGTCGAGCCAGGCGGCCCAGGCTTTTTCGGGGAAGCCGAACTCGTCGACCTCGTCCTCGTGGTGGAACACCATGAGCGCGTAGACCTCGGCGAGCGCGCGCAATTCGGGCGCCAGCGTGATGCCGTCGGGCGAGGGGCTCTTCTCCCGCCAATGGTTGATGGCGGCCTCGATGTCGGTGATGTGAATGGCGGCCATGAAGAGAGAAAAAACAGCGAGCCGGCGATCATAGTCCGGCAATGTCCCGCGTCAGTCGAAGGTTATATGCGCTACACAACACATAGCAACATAACCAGCAACCACAAGGCTTTCGAGAGCATTCTTTTTGGATCTCGGTAATTTCGAGGTTGCCAGAACAGGGTTTGCAATGCTCTAATTCTCCTCACGAAGGGGAGTAGCTCCCAGCCGCCGTGCACCACGGCGGCCATCGACAGGTCGTCAATACGAAGCACAACACTTCCGGCCTGTTGGACAACACGTGCCCCCGGGCGCGCGCTGTCGAGCAAGACCTTCGATTTGAACCTGCGCAGGTTTGGTCGAAGCGTTCCTGAATCCCCGGTCATCGCCCGGTCTTCGCCATCGCTTCGGCCTACCCGCACGGGATGGATCGAAATGCAACGCATGCGCCGGACCGGCGCCATCCAGCCCAGGATGGACGGACCGCGCGAAGACAAGAGGAATCTATGGAACAGTTCATGACCCCGGAATTCTGGGTCGCGGTCGGTCAGATCATCATGATCGACATCCTGCTCGGCGGCGACAACGCCGTCGTCATTGCCCTGGCCTGCCGCAAGCTGCCGCCTGCGCAACGCACCAAGGGCATCCTCTGGGGCACGGCCGGCGCCATTGCGCTGCGGGTGATATTGATCTTCTTCGCGCTCACGCTCCTGGCCATTCCGTTCCTGAAGCTGGTCGGCGCCGCGCTGCTGGTGTGGATCGGCATCAAGCTGCTGGCGCCCGACCATGACGACGCGCACGGCAACATCCAGAGCAGCGACAAGCTGTGGGGCGCGGTCAAGACCGTGATCGTGGCCGACCTGGTGATGAGCGTGGACAACGTGATTGCCATTGCCGGTGCCGCGCAAGGCGCCGGCCAGGCCCACCAGATGCCGCTGGTGATCTTCGGCCTGCTGGTGAGCATTCCGATCATCGTCTGGGGCAGCCAGCTGGTCATCAAGCTGATGGACCGCTTCCCGGTCATCATCACGCTCGGCGGCATGCTGCTGGGCTGGATTGCGGGCACCATGGCGGTGTCCGACCCCGCGCTGTCGAACACCGCGGCCTGGACCTGGGTGCCGAAGCTGCCGCAGACCGATACCATCCGGTACGCCGCAGGCATTGCCGGCGCGCTGCTGGTGCTGGCCGTCGGCAAGTGGGTGGCCATGCGCCAGGCTCGCCAGAAGCCGGCCGAAGCCGCCACGTCCAGCTGACGGCCACCTGCAGGGGCCTGGCGAAAATGCTCTTCCCCTGCTGCCCGGTCTCTGCCACTCTAATTACTTGAAGGAGCACCCATGGAAAAGGTCATTCTGTACGTCGACGACGCCGGCTATGCGGCCGAGCAGTTCGCCGAGCTTGCCCCCGACGCCAGCAGCGTCGTGGCACGCCACTGGGTACTCGTGGCCTGCGCTCCGCGCATGACGCACCGCATCAGCAAGTGGGTGAGCCACAGCGCACGCGAGAACTGGCGCGCCAAATGGTTCAGCAAGGTGCAGGCGCAATTGCTGCCGCTGCTCGAGCGCAATGGCGGCCAGGTGACGCCGGTGCTGGCCAAGGGCCCGCTGGCCGACCTGACGCAGCAGCTCAAGCGCGAGCATTCGGCCACGCTCGTGGTCGATGCGCGCCGCCCCAAGATCGGCGTCGACCTGGAGCCGGTCACGCTCGACCAGGCGCCGCCGCGCCAGTCGGGCTGGGCCTTTCCCGGCGCCGTGATGGGCATGGGCGCGCTGCTGGTGCTTGCGAACGAACTGGCCGAATAAGCGCGCAACCCCGTCCTGACGAGCCCCGGTGCGGCAACGCGCCGGGGCTCGTTGTTTTGGGGCCTCTGGGGTATCCTGCGCCGCATGCGCATCATCATCAAATGGCTGCTCAGCGCTGTCGCGCTGCTGGCGGTGGCTTATCTCTATCCCGGTGTCCAAGTTGCCAGCTTCGGCTCCGCGCTGATCGCCGCGGCCGTCATCGGCCTGCTCAACATGGTCGTGCGGCCGGTGCTGGTGGTGCTGACGCTGCCGGTCACCATCGTCACGCTCGGGCTGTTCCTGTTCGTGATCAATGCGCTGCTGTTCTGGGCCGCATCGGGCCTGTTGTCCGGCTTCCAGGTCAACGGCTTCGTGGCGGCGCTGATCGGCTCGCTGATCTATTCGCTGCTGGGCCTGGTCATCGAAGCCGCGCTGGGCGGGCTGCTCTCCAAGGGCTGAGCCGCCAGGCGGGCGGCACTTTCTTTATCGCTGCTCGGCTCACTTCAGCGGCGGCTCCTCGGCCTGCCGCTTGACCAGCACCTCCACGGCCCGCGCGCGGGTGTCGATGATCGAGGCCTCGTAGTGGTCGACGGGCACGCCGGGCTTGCGCATCAACTCCTGCGCGGCCTTGAGGCGGTCGCGTGCGGCCGGATAGTCGAGGATGGCCACATTGGCCTCGGCATCGGCGCGCACCGCGCGCACCGAATCGTTCTGGGCGCCATACAGGTTGGCCAGGGCCCGCCAGGCGGTGGCGTCGCGCGGATTCGTGGCCACCCAGTCGCGCAGCACCGGCACCAGGGGCGCGGGCTGCCGCGTGGCCACGGCGGCATCGGCCGCAAGCAGCATCTCCGGCCGCTCCTTCGACTTGGCATCGAGCAGGCCCGCGGCCTTGGGCGCGTTGCCGCCGGCCAGTTCGATCTCGGCGTTGAGCCAGCGCGCCAGCCTGGCTGCGGAGGCGTCGTCGGCGGTGCGCGCCGTCAGCCGCTCGGCCATGGCGCGTGCGGCCCGGAAGTCGCGCAGCTCCTTGGCCGACAGCGCCGCCGCATAGAGCGTGCCGGCCTGCTGGGCCGCACTGCTCTTGGCGAACTCGCCGCTGGAGGCCGCATCGACCCACAGCCGCAGCACGTCCACACCCGGCCGCGTGAGCACGCGGGCACGCGCGGCGATCATGGCGTGGTCCATGGCCAGCGGCATGGCCGGGGCGGCATCGAGTCGGAACTGGAAGCGCCCCTGCATGTCCGAGATGCGCTCCGAGGTGAGCGGATGGCTGCGCAGGTAGGGGTAGGAGCCGTTGTCGTTCAGGCGCGAGGCGTACTGCAGCTTCTCGAACATCGCGGCCGCGCCCTGCGGCGCAAAGCCCGCCTGCGTCATCACGCCGAAGCCGACGCGGTCGGCCTCGCGCTCCATGTCGCGCGAGAAGCTCAGCTGGTTCTGCATGAACAGCGCCTGGCTGCCCATCATCACGGCCTGGCCCGCATCGGCGTTGCGGCTCTTGCCGGCCGCGATCATGCCGAGGATCAGGCCCGCCAGCATCAGCGGCATCTGCTTGCCCTGCTGGTTCATGATGCGCGAGATGTGGCGCTGCGTGACGTGCGACAGCTCGTGCCCGAGCACCGTGGCCAGCTCGTCGCGGCTGCCCACCGTGGCAATCAGGCCCATGTTGAGGCCCAGGTAGCCGCCCGGCAGCGCAAAGGCATTGATGTTGCGGTCGCGCCCCAGCAGGATGGTCCAGGCAAAACGCTCGTCGAGCTCGGGCGTGAGCTCGCCGCGCTGGCGGGCGGCAGCCAGCAGGCGCTGCCAGATGTCCTGTACGTAGGCGGCGACCACCGGGTCGTCGATGTAGTCGGTGTCGCGGTAGAGCTCGCGCGCGATCTGGTCGCCCAGCTGGCGCTCGGCACTGGCGGTCATTTCGCCGCCGTCGCCCAGGCCCGGCAGCACCTGCATCTGGGCGCGGGCCGGCACCGGCAGCAGGACCTGGCCCGCTATCAAAACGGCAGCACAGAGCGACCGCAAGGCGGGCGCGGCGGAAGTCTTTCTGGTGGCAAAGGGAGTCAAGCGCGGCATTCCTCGTCCATTGGCTCGGGCTCGTATGATGCACCTCCACACCGATCGTTCACACATGAGCTCCCTCACCCATTTCGATGCCCAGGGCCAGGCCCACATGGTCGACGTTGCGGCCAAGCCCGCCACCCATCGCGTGGCCGTGGCCACGGGCCGCATCGAAATGCAGCCCGCCACGCTGGCGCTGATCGAATCGGGTACCGCCAAGAAGGGCGACGTGCTCGGCATCGCCCGCATCGCGGGCATCCAGGCCGCCAAGAAGACCAGCGACCTGATCCCGCTGTGCCACCCGCTCGCGCTCACGCGCGTGGCGCTCGCGTTTGCGCTGGCCGAAAAAGGCAATGCGCCACAGGTGGTGTGCACCGCCACGGTCGAGACCGTGGGGCCGACCGGCGTCGAGATGGAAGCGCTGACCGCCGTGCAGGTGGCGCTGCTCACCATCTACGACATGTGCAAGGCGGTGGACCGGGGCATGCGGATCACCGACGTGCATGTGCTCGAGAAGCATGGCGGCAAGTCGGGCAGCTACCTGGCCGCCCCCCAGGGCTAGGGCGCCTGCCCATCCACGGGCAGCCCCTTCAGCCAGCGCTCGTACTCCGCCGGAAACGCGATGCGGAAGCGCTCCGCCTGGTCGCGGGGTGCCTCGCCCTGCCCCATCAGTTCGGCGCTTTCGATCAGCTTGACGATCACGCGCGGCTCGGGCGAGAAATGCAGCGTGCGCTCGGCCAGCGAGTGCATCGCGGCCGCATTGGCCGGCGTGACGGCCGTGAGCGTCAGTTCGGCAAAGTCGACCTGCCTGGCGAAGAGCCATGATTTTTTGGCCTTGGCGAGCGTGCCGTCTTCATAGGCCGGCAGGCGTTCGTCGCGCGGCAGGTAGATCTGGCTGATGCGGATGTAGTCCCAGGCGGCACAGCCGACCACCGCCATCAGCACCGCGGCCGCAATCGAAGACAACACCGGCGGCTCGAGCCACCGGGCCTTGAAGCGCTGCCGCAGCGATGAAGCCGTTGCGGCGCCCCACGCCGGCCACAGCATGCCCAGGCACAGCCCGAACACCAGCTGGAACGGCCCGTACCAGAGCGGATATTCGAGCAGGCTGTGCAGCGCGATCGCGCCCAGCATGCCCCAGGCCATGAGCCGCACCGGATCGCGCTCGCGCCAGGGCCTGGCCGCCATCACCATCCAGAGAAAACCGCCGCAGACCAGCACCGACACCGGAATGCCCATTTCCACCGCCAGGTGCAGCGGCAGGTTGTGCGCGTTGTCCAGGATCTCGGGGAAGCGCGGCCCGTCGTACAGCGTGCTGTAGTGCGCGAAGGCCAGTTCGCCCCAACCCCAGCCCGCGAGCGGATGCGCGGCAATCAGCGAGAGCACGTTGCGCCAGAGGATCATCCGCGTGTGGTCGCCCGGCGCGCCCTCCTGCAGCCGCTGCATCATGCCCTCGACCTCGCCCGCCGCAAGCTGCGGCAGCACCCAGGCGATGGCGAAATAGACCGGCACCATCGCCAGCAGCACCAGCGGCGGCGGCAGACTGAAGGGCGTGCCAGCGTGCTCGGCCGGTACGCCGCGGCGCTCCCGCCGCGCGATGAAGGCGGCAACGCCCACGATCGACAGCAGCTGGAGCAGCCCGGTGCGCGAGGTGGACGCCGCCGCGGCCACCAGCAGCAACAGCGCCGCCGCCACCAGCCAGCGCCGAATGCGCGCCGAAGGCTGCGCCGCATGGATCCAGAGCGCCGCCACCAGCGCCATGCTGATCAGCGTGGCGAACTGGTTGCGCTGGCGCAGGTTGCCATACGCCTGGCCCAGCGCGGGCGTGGTGGTCCAGGGCACCAGCGGCTCGGCCAGGCCGTAGTACTGGAGCAGGCCGAGCACCGCGCTGACGAGGCCGGCTGCGAGCACGCCCACCGCCAGCCCCTCCGATACGGCCGGCCCGCCGCGCGCCATGCCCGCTCCTATGCAGGCTGCGGCCGCCATGGCTGCCAGCACGACCACCGCGGGCAGCCATGCGGCGGCCGTGGCATGCGGGGAGGAAAAAAGCACGACCGCTGCCGCTCCGGCGCCGAGCCAGGCCCAAATGCCGCGCGCCGGCACGGCGACAGGAACGGCCAGAAGCATCGCCGCGAGGCAGACCCAGGTGGCCAGCAGCTGCCAAGCCTGGACCGAGGGACCGGCGACGAGCGGGCAGAGAAACGGGAACGCGACCAACCCGGCACGCAGGGCGCCGACGGCTTTAGGCGAGAGAGCGGCGGCCTCGGCAGGCGCTGCGCGGGAAGTCATTCCGCCGATTGTGACGAACGGGCGGGCCGACGAATGGCGGCGGGTGGGAGACGAGCGGCTTTGCGGGAAAACACATTTAGAGACATTCTTAGACAACTATCTACAACTGTTGCCCGCCCTCTAGCGGAAGGCCCGGAATCGGTCCGAAAGGTGTCTCTTGAAGAAACAAGCAAGCTATCTGCGTCGCGCTGTCCAGGCACGGGGCGGTTCGTCCGGCTTCACGCTCATCGAAGTGATGATCGTGGTGGCGATCATCGGCATCCTGGCGTCGATCGCGATTCCAGCCTACAACGACTATGTTCGCCGCGGCCAGTTGCCGGAGGCCTTCAATACGCTGTCCGCCTACCGGGCAACGATGGAGCAGTACTACCAGGACAACCGTAACTACGGCCCTTCCGGAACCAATTGCGCCGCCAATGCCGCGGCCGCATTCACGCCTTCCGGC
The DNA here is from genome assembly GCF_014852545.1 of Variovorax sp. VRV01. NCBI lineage: Bacteria > Pseudomonadati > Pseudomonadota > Betaproteobacteria > Burkholderiales > Comamonadaceae > Variovorax > Variovorax sp. VRV01. The sequence goes on along the minus strand of NZ_JACVBS010000010.1, from coordinate 235,905 downwards.
GCCAAGTACTTCAGCTACACCTGTACGACTTCAAACAGCCAGCAGAACTATGTCATCACCGCCACCGGAAGCGCGGGGCGAGCGGTCGGACACACCTACACCCTCAACCACAATGGCGACCGCGCGACCACCCAGTTCAAAGGCAGCACCGTAACCCAATCGTGCTGGCTTACAAGCAGCAGCGCTTGCTGATCGAACCATGTCGATCACCATGCGGCAACGCGGCTTCACACTGGTCGAACTGGTCGTCACCATTGCGGTGTTGGCGCTGATCCTCTTCGCCGTCATGCCAAGCATCGGCACTTGGCTGGAAAACACCCGCATTCGCAACGTTGCCGATTCGCTGCAAAACGGGCTCCAACTGGCGCGCGGCGAGGCTGTGCGGCGCAATCAGAATGTGTCGCTCTGGCTGGTGTCGCTCGACAATCCGGCAGTGCTGAGCGATGACTGCTCTCTCTCAGGCGCCAGCGGCGCCTGGATAGTGAGTGTGAATTCGCCGATTGGGCATTGCGCCGACGCGCCGTCGACGACCAGTTCTCCCATGATCGTTACAGGACGTCCCGCCGGAGACACCGGCGGAAGAGTCACGGTGGCGGCGGTTCAAGCCGCTGACGGATCGACCGAGGGCACGAGCGTCACCTTCAACGGTTTTGGGCGCATTGCCAACAGCGATGCCATTGGCCAGATCGACGTGACCGGAACCACGACAGGCGCCCGTGCATTGCGCATCGTCGTCTCGCCCTCGGGCTCGGTGCGCATGTGCGAGCCGGCCATCGTCGACAGCACGGCAAAGGATCCCCGCAAATGCTGAACCGAGTGAATCGCATGCATACGCTCGGCCGAATCCGCCGTGTGCGGCGCGAGCCCCGCAAACCCCAGCACGCTCAAGGCGTTGCATTGATCGAAGTGCTCGTAGCGCTGCTTATCTTCATGCTTGGCGTGCTTGGGCTGGTCGGCCTGCAAGCGTCGATGACGCGCGCGCAGACCGACTCCAAGGTGCGCGCCGATGCTGCCTACCTGGCCAGCGAATTGAATGGACGCATGTGGTCCGACCTCACCAATCTCGCGGGCTATAACGGCACCGGCTGCGCCTCCCAAGCGCGATGCGGCGAATGGCAGAGAAAGGTCAGCAGCAGCCTGCCGGGCGGGACCGGCGCGGTCACCGTCAATGCGAGCTCCGGCGATGTCGCCGTCACCATCAGCTGGACGATGCCAAGCGGTGAAACGCACCAGTACGTCACGCACACAACCGTCGCCAAGGCTGCGAACTGATATGAAGCATCCTTACCAACGCGGTTTCACCCTGGTCGAGCTCATGGTCGGCCTCGTCCTGGGCCTGCTTACAGTGCTGGTCATCAGTCAGGTGCTCGCACTCGCCGAAGGCAAGAAGCGCTCGATCACCATGGGCAGCGATGCACAGGTCAATGGTGCGCTGTCGCTCTTCACGCTTCAACGCGATGTGCAGATGGCGGGCTACGGAGCAGCGGCCAGTCCCGATGCACTCGGCTGCCCAGTGACTGGCAAATACGACGCCAGCGGCGCTTCGTTTGTCTTTCCTCTGGCGCCGGTCGTCATCACCAACGGCACCAGCACAGACACCGGCGCACCAGACACGATCACTGTCTTGCAAGGCCGCACCACAAATTTTTCGGCGCCCATGGTCCTTAAGGAGGACCACCCGCAGTCCAGCAACTACTTCGAGGTGACGTCCTCATTCGGTGCCGTGGCGGGCAACATGATGATCGTCGTGCCGAAATTACAAGGTAGCGGCTTGGGGTGCACGCTGTTCAGCGTGACCAACGACACCTCGACCCCAGCCACAACGCTGGGGCCCACGCGCGTACCGCATGCCGCGACCGCTGCCAGCAAGTGGAACCAGAACAGCATATTTCCAGAAAGCGGATACACATCGGGCAGCTATCTGCTGAACATGGGCTCGATGGTCTATCGCAGCTACTCGGTCAGTAGCGCCAACAGTCTCCAGATGGTCGAACGCTCCCCTGCGAACGGGGCGCTGACCGACCCGCCACTGGAACTCTATCCGCAGATCGTCAACCTCCAGGCCATGTACGGCAAGGACACCAACGGTGATGGCGTTGTCGACACCTACGACAACGTGACACCCACCACCAATGCCGGCTGGCTGCAGGTGCTCGCGATCCGAATCGCGGTGGTGGCGCGCAGCAACCAGTACGAGAAGGAAACCGTCACCGCGAGCGCCCCCCAGTGGGACGTGGGAGCCAACGCCACCATCGCCGGCACCACGACATGCCACGGCAGCAGCAAATGCCTTTCGCTGAGGGTGAGCCACGTTCCCGAATGGGAGCACTACCGCTTCAAGGTCTACGACACGATCGTGCCGCTGCGCAACGTTCTCTGGAATTCCTGACCATCGCCATGCAAATCAGACCATTGAATTCTTCGCCACGCCTGCGCGATCAGCGCGGTGTCTCACTGCTCTTTGCCCTGCTGACCCTGGTCGCGCTCTTGCTTGCAACATTGGCGCTGGTGCGCTCGGTCGACACCAGTACCCTGCTACTCGGCAACATTGGTTTCAAGCAGGATGCTACCTCCGCCGCAGATCAGGCCGCGCGTCAGGCCATCGACTGGTTGACTGCCAACAGCGCCAGCCTGAACACCGATGCCGCGTCGAGCGGCTACTACGCAAGCACGCAGGAGCTTGCTGCCGACGGGGTCACGGCGAAACCTCCGATCGATGTGACCGGCCGGCAACTCTCCGCCAGCAACAACCGCCAGTTGATTGACTGGGATGGCAACACCTGCCAGTCCGCCACCACAGGCACATACAACGGTTGCACCGTAACGACTGCGAATGCCGGCACCATCAACAACAACAGCGCCCGCTTCGTCATCTTCAGGCTGTGCTCCAAAGCGGGCAACTACCTTACCGATGCAAGCATCCGTTGCGCCAAGCCGATTTCAAGCAGTGGCGCCAGCGTGACCAAGAAGGGCGAGATGAACTACGCCGAACAGCCTTTTGCCGCTGGCGCCTCCGGACCGTACTACCGCATCGTGGTGCGGGTGCTGGGTGCGCGCAATACAGCCAGCTTCACCGAAACCATCGTGCATTTCTGATGAGGGAGCGCCGACCTGGCGCCAGACAGAGAACCCAACACCATGAAAACTAGATCCACTCCTGTCCTCGACCGGAAGCCTCGCAGGCAGGCCATCTGCTGCACAGTGATGGCCTGTGCGTTGCTGCTGGGGGCGTTCGCCCCCATCGTCGATGCAGCATCCACGGACCTGTCGAACCAGCCGCTTGCGACACTGCCAGCGGTTCAAGCCAAGCCGAACCTGATGTTCGTTCTGGACGATTCGGGGAGCATGGACAACGACTACATGCCGGACCAAATGTCCAGCGGCAAGTATGGATACCGCTCTGCGCAATGCAATGGCGTGGCATACGACCCCACGATGACTTACTCGCCACCGCTCAATGCGGATGGAACATCCTTTCCCAATGCGGTTTTCACAGCCGCGCGCAGCGATGGCTACGACGCGTCGAGCTCAACGACCAATCTCAACAACCGGTTCTATTACACCTACAGCGGCACTCAACCGAAGATGGGATGGGCTTACACCAGCAGCGGAGCCATCCGGAACACCTTCTATAACGAATGCATGACGTCGACCAACTCGTCGACCAACCTTTTTCACTCGGTGACGGTCACGAGCAATTCCGCCGAAGCTCAAAACTATGCCAACTGGTATTCGTACTACCGCAAGCGCTACCTGCTGATGCGCACCGCCATGGGCCGGGCGATCTCGGCACTTGATTCGAGCTACCGCGTTGGCTTCAGCACGATCAGCGATGGAACTGCGGTGGATGGCGACAACTACTTTCGCGACGTCAAGGATTTCGACAGCGCGCAAAAAACCAACTTCTACAGCAGCCTCTACAGCGCCTCGCCGAACGGCTGGACACCATTGCGCTCAGCCCTGTCCAAGGCCGGGCGCTATTTTGCAAACAAGGCTCCCGACCAAAGCTACGACCCCGTCCAGTACTCCTGCCAGCGCAACTATGCGCTCCTCTCGACGGACGGCTACTGGAACATGTCCAAAGGCCTGAAGCTCGACGGTGTCACCGAGATCGGGCAGCAAGACGGCACCGAGGCTCGTCCGATGCGGGACGACACCCAGGTCATCGTGACCACCGTCACGCCCTATACCGTGGCGCTGACAAGAGACTTCGTCTCTGTCCAGACGCAAACAAAAACCTGGACACGTACCTCCACCACCGTTTCTTCGACGCAAAAGCCCAACAATCCGAACAGGGGGCAATACGCCGTCACCACCCGCACGAATCAGGCCTACACAGAGACACAAACCAGAACGCGCACGACGCGTCAGTCCGCAACTTCGTCTTATTCCGAGACGGTAGTGACTACCGATGGTGTCGAGACGTCAAGAACCACCAGCACACCCGTCACTTCCGCCTGGGTCAACACCCCGGACCCCACTGTCGAATCGATCACAGACAATGGCCCTCCTACCGCCAGCAGCAGTTTCACGAGCGGAACCCTAAGCTCAACAACCTACCAGACTACCAAGGGCGACGACGTACCGGTTTATTCGACCCCGGTCGCAGGCGCTTGGAGTGGATGGTCCGCTCCGCCGGCCACGTCCACTACGACACCGGTCGCCCAATCGCCCGTCCCCGGCACGCCAACCCAAACGCCTTCCACCTCGGGAGGCACCGGCAATACGCTGGCCGACGTTGCTCAGTACTACTTCGCGACAGACCTGCGCACCAGTGCACTCGGCAACTGCACTTCGAGTAGTTCCGGCAGCAGCCAGGATGTTTGCAGCAATATTGTTCGGACGCTGGACAGCGACAAGGCCACTTGGCAGCACATGAACTCATTCACGATCGGTCTTGGCGTGAGTGGAACCTTGCCTTATGACAAGAACTACCTGACGCAGACCGCTGGTTCCTATGTAGACCTGATCAGCGGCAGATTGAACTGGCCCGTGCCCGAAGGTGCGGACCTGAATGATGGCCAAGGCGGCAACGCCACCAACGTCGACGACCTGTGGCATGCTGCCGTCAACGGCCGTGGCCAGTATTACTCGGCGCTCAATGCCAGCGCGCTGAGCGAAGCCATCAACGGCGTCGTCACGTCAGTGCAGCAGGTCTCGGGATCGGGCGCCACGGCGTCGACCAGTTCGCTCCAACTGGTGGCTGGCGACAACAACCTGGTCTTCCGGGCGAGCTACACCACACAATTGTGGACCGGTGATCTGCAGGCCTTTGCAATCAATGGCACGACGGGCGTCATTGCGAATACCGCCACTTGGTCGGCTCAGGCAAAACTCGATGCGCTGGCTGCTTCGGATCGCAAGATCTATTTCAGCAACGGTTCAGCTCTCCAAAGCTTCGAGTACGCCAACCTGAGCACCGCACAGAAAGCCTACTTCAGCAATCTGTGCAGCCAGAGTCTCGTCTCTGCGCAATGCTCGGTGCTCTCTGACAGCAACAAGACGCTGGCCAACAACGGCACCAACCTCGTCAACTACCTGCGGGGCGTACGCACCTACGAAACGGCCAGTGTCGACAGCTCCAACAACAATGTCGCTGCGCTCTATCGCAAGCGCGACCATGTGCTGGGCGACATCATCAACGGCGCCCCGGTCTTCGTCGGAAAGCCTCCCTTCAGCTACGCCGACGCTGGCTATGCCGATTTCGTCACGGCAAAGGCGACGCGCACCCCCGTGGTGTACGTCGCCTCGAACGATGGCATGCTGCATGCCTTCTCGGCTGCCTCCGGCAGTGCAGGCGGTACCGAACTCTGGGCTTATGTTCCGGGCATGGTCATGCCAAATCTCTACAAGATGGCCGACACGAGCTATGGATCGAAGCATCAATACTCGGTAGACGGAGCCCCGGTCATGGGCGACATTAAGGTTGGAACCACTTGGAAGACCATTGTTGTCGGCGGCCTCAACAGCGGCGGCCGCGGCTACTACGCACTCGACATCACCGATCCCAACGATCCCAAGGCGCTTTGGGAGTTCACCGATGCCAACCTGGGCCTCAGCTTCGGCAACCCCGTGATTGCCAAACGCAGTGACGGCACCTGGATCGTTGCTTTTTCCTCCGGCTACAACAACACCGACGGGGACGGCAAGGGCCACCTCTACGTTCTGAACGCGAATACCGGCGCCCTGCTGCTGGACATTGCCACCAGCGATGGCAGCAGCGCCGACCCGAGCGGCCTCGCAAAGATCAACGCATGGATCGAAAGCTCCAGCGACAACACAGCCAAGCGTTTCTACGGCGGCGACCAGCAAGGCAACCTCTGGCGCTTCGACATCGACGGTCTCCTGCTACCCAACCGGGCTGCGATGCGACTCGCCAAGTTCCAGGTCAACGACACGACGCCGCAGCCCATCACCACAAAGCCGGAAACCGTGGAGATCTCAGGCAAGCCCGTGGTCGTGGTTGCAACAGGCCGGTATCTCGGCTCATCCGACATCGCGGATTCGACGCAGCAAAGCATCTATGCGGTGAAAGACACGCTGACCGCCACCGGATGGAGCGACGTGCGTGCCGACACTGATAACTTCGTCAGGCAGACATTCACGTTGAATGGCCCTGCCGCAACCGCGACCTCAGCCTCGGTATCCAACACGTCGGTCAACTGGGCGACCAAGGGCGGATGGTGGATCGATCTGCCGCATTCGCGTGAACGCGTAAATACCAACCTGGGCCTGCAATACAGCACCTTGTCGGTTGCGACCGCCATCCCCAACGGCGACGCCTGCGCGTCGGGCGGCACGGCTTGGCGCTACTACCTCAATGTGGCCAATGGCGGCGTTGTCACGACCAACCCGGCCGGCGGGCTCTTCAGCACCGACGGGCTGATCATGGGCATGACCTGGGTGCAGGACAGCAACGGCAATGCCCGGATCATTTACCAGAAGAGCAATGGCGACAACGTGATCGAGACGCCACCGGTGGCGACATCGTCCGGCTCAGGCAGCGTGCATAGAACCTCGTGGCGCGAGTTGGTGGACTGATTCGACGAGATGAAAGAAAGTGGCCTTGGCCCGGCATGCGCCGGGCCGGACAAGGATGCGATACGTACTTTTTGTGAGCGCAGTGCTCTCCGTGGCACTTCATGTCGCCGCGCTTTCGGCGCGCATTTCGCCCGCCGCCCCGAAGTGGGCCGCGGGCGATGTGATCGGAAGTGCCGCCTCCTCCATGCAGGTACGAACGGTCCCCCTCCTTCTTCCCTCGACGTCGCCTTTGCCTGTCCGTGAGCCCCTACGTCCGACCGAAGCGCTTCATACGTCCGACCGTGCACCCGCCTCCACGGAGGAACCGTCGACGAACACGTCGCCTGCTGCGCCTGCGCCCTCAGCCGCGGTCGAAGACAACAGCGATAGCTTCGTGCCACGCAACCAGCTGTCGACACCGCCCGTTGCCAAGACGGCCATCGTGCTCGAACCTCCGCCTGGCGAAATAGCGGCCGGCCGCGTTGTTGGCATTCTTTCGCTCTTCATAGACGAACAAGGTCGCGTTCAGCGCGTCGATGCCGAAGAGTCGAGACTTCCCCCCGCATTCGAGCAGGCTGCACGCGAAGCCTTCATGGCTGCGGAATTTTCTCCTGGCGAAGTTGACGGCCGTGCCGTCAAGTCGCGTCAGCGGGTGGAAGTGATTTTCGAGTACCGTCCTGAGTCCTAGGAAGAACAACCACAACTCGCACGCCGCTCTTTCAACGCGCGGCGTGCAACGGCGGTAGTGGCAGCAGGCCAATCGCCGGCAGCACAAGAACTGCCATCCTAGTCCTCCGGGTTTCTTGCCTGACCTCTCACGGCAAGCCCCTATCAATATCCCCATCAATGGATGCTTTAGGCCCGAGCAGCCTTATGCTGATTCGAACAGGCACTCGACGCATCTTGGTCCGACCGTATCCCGAGCCCTAGTTCTTTGCAATCAAGGCGGCAATATCAACCGCTTTAAATTCAGGATAATTGGAATCACTAGAAATAGTTTCCCAATTTTTTAGAACTTGACGACACACGCGAGGCATTTGAGTTTTGCAAATTAGCGCTAACGATTGGCTCGCGGCTTCTGGCCGCCCATTGAGTGCAGCTGCTATGGCGTATTTCGTCAATATCGATGGCTGTCCAAACCTTTCAGACACCCTCTTCATCCAGAGTAATTTTTTCTCAGGCATTCCTCGCTCGGGAACTATTTTTGCCATCTCGGCATAGTCACGCAATTGAGTGAGAAATTTCGGACGAGAATAATCGAATTCCCTCTCTAACGAGATATTGGCAAGAGAAAATCGCAATCGTCGCCAGTCACTTTCGAACCGAAGATACTCAATTGAAATCACCGCAAAGGCGATCAATACGATGATTTTCGCACCAACAAACGCGAAATGAAACAGCATGGCAGATTTAGGACGACCTACAATAAGAAGCTCTCCTCGACTCAATGCGCCCATAAAAAAACATACGGGCAATAGGATGTATGCATAGGCAAGAGGATATTCGACCATCGCATGGCAAAAAATCATTCCTATCGCCAGCAAGATACTCCACGATAGAGGGTCACGGCAATTAATTATTTGCTCTTTGACCCAGGAGAAGAGCCAAATAGAAAAGAGCAACGCTACCGGCAATCCGGCCCAAAGCCCAATATCCAAAAAAATATTATGCGCTGAATCGAAAAGCGCATAAGTCGGGGGATATTCTAGCGCGACTGCTTGCTGGGCCACCGACACTTGGCCCCACCCATACCCAAACCATGGAGCTCGGGCAAGGGCATCAACCATGCTATACCAAAGGTTAAGGCGCACATCATTAGTTGTGCGCTCAAGCATTGACACCGGAACCTTCAAAAGCAGCACGCTATTAATTGAAGACCAAGTCAAACTTGCTAGCGCGAAGAAACCGGAAAAAAGCAACACGGCTTTAACTGGGAGTTGCAAGCGAGCCTGTCGCCTTAATCCAAAATACAATGTCAATGCGAAAATCAGTACCAGAATCGCCATTCGGGATTGCGTCATAACCAATCCGAATAGCAAAAATAAAGCCAATGCACAACCCGGAACCGCACTCACAATTTTGCTCTCAAACAGAAAGACGCCGCACGCCAGTCCAATTAGAAGGAGAGCCGCCAGTTGATTCGGCTGCGCCAGATTTGCGCCAAATCTTATTCCATCCAATGGGGGAGAGACAAATTCGACATCTAGCCTAAACCACTGTGCGAGTGAAATACCTACCGAAATGACAGCCGCAATTACCAAAGCAATCACTATCGGTTGCAGTTCGTGGAGAGGATTTTCGAGCGTAGATTCGTTCATCAAGTTCGCTGCAGAAATCATTGTCAGGGCGGCGCCTAATATATATAGCCATGAGACCCAGCCATCGCCCCAAAACACGACCTCTCCAGCCATTGCTTGTAGCAATGGGACAAAGGAAAGTAGAACAAGAAAAAGTGCGGCCTTTGGAAGGCTGATTTGCCTCCACGCAGTGCCAAAGATTAATACGGAGAAGCCCACTCCGACCGCAACATCGTGTCTAAAAGCAGGCCATGGAAAAAAATGATCTGGAATCAAAAGACCGAGCGCCAGCATAAAACCCAAGAAATACATCGTGCGCTCTTTTGATTTTGTAAAACCTAAAAAAAAACGCTCCCTCGGGAGCGTTTTAGAGTTCTAGACAGAATTAACCGCGGCAGGAACCTGGCAGGTATTTAGGAGGAATTGTGGTACCGTCCGCGGAAGCACCACACCTCCAAGCGAAGATCGTCTTACCGGCGTCACTGGTGGTCAGTGCAGTAGCTGCGGCGCTAAGCGGACGGAGAGTAAGGACATCGGCAGAACCAGCGGTCAACTGCGTAATTCCCTGCGATGTCACGGTAACCATGCCATCAGCAGCAACTGCGATGCTTTTCACGTATTTGGAAACAGTTGCTCCGGAAGCGGCCCCTCCATCGCAAGGAAACATTGCGGCCGTAAGAGTCGTTGCGGAGGTCGACTGGACAGCTTCCGTAACGGTGGTGCGGCAAGAAGATGCTGCCAACACGATTTCCGAGACCTTTGCACGAACCGTGTAGTCCTGATAAGCCGGAAGAGCCACAGCAGCCAAAATACCAATGATCGCCACAACGATCATCAATTCGATAAGGGTGAAACCCTTTTGCACATTGCGTGCGATAGAACGACGGTTCATTCAAAACTCCAGGTTGGTTTGTAGAGCCCGGGAACCAAGCCCGGAGCGCAGCAACTTCCGCAGCATCTGTGCCACGCCATCCTGAGGTCCTGCTACGGCGAAACCGAGTACTTTGTACCGACTAAAGTTACACCGAGTGACAAAAACAGCGCTTAGATGCTACGAGTCGTGACAAATTTGTCAGCAAACCCAGCGCGTCCGACTCAAAACGTCAGCACCCCATCCGCCTTCAGCCATCGGATATCCCGCTGCGCCAACCCCGCCACCTGATGCCCGGCCAGGTCCTCGATCTGCCACATGATCTCTTCGGTTTCCGCCGGCTTGGTGTGGGTGATGTAGATCGGAAACTTCTTGGCCGGATCGATGTGCGCCAGCTCGTCGGCCAGCGCGCGGGGCGACAGGTGCAGGCTGCGTTCCGCCAGGGCCTGCTCGCGGTTGCTGAATGCCGTTTCTATGACGAGCATGGCCACGTCCAGGGCGTTGAGGCGGTCCCAGAAGGGGGTGTTGCGCTCGGTGTCCCCGGTGAAGACCCAGTTGGCGCCGCCCTCGGCGCGGCTCACGGCAAAGCCGCAGGCGGGCACGGTGTGCACGGCCGGCAGCACCTCGATGCGCTTGGGGGCGGCGGTGCCCAGTTGCAGCACCTGGCCCACCGCAATGTCGTGAAAGCTCACGAAGGGCGCCTCGGGGCTGGGAATGCTTTCGAAGTCGGGCCAGATGACGTTGTTGAACACGTGGGCGCGCAGCGCCTCGATGGTGGCGCGCAGGGCGTGCACGCGCAGCGGGCGGGTGCGGCGGCCGGCCACGGCGTCGAGCATGAGGGGCAGCGCGGCGATGTGGTCGAGGTGGCTGTGGGTGAGCACCACGTCGTCGATGCCTGCCATTTCTTCGAGGGTGAGGTCGCCCACGCCGGTGCCCGCATCGACGAGCAGGTCGGTGTCGATCAGGAACGAAGTGGTCCGGCAGTCCTTGGCAATGGCGCCCGAGCAACCCAGCACGCGAACCTGCATTGTGAGAGCCCCTCTGCTTGTGTCTTCTGCTGCCGTCATTTGGTTTCGAACCGGGTTGCGCCGTCCCATTCGGGGTCCTGGGGCCGCAACGCCATGGAGGCTAATCGTTGTGCGTAGAGCTGGTAAAGGACTTTTTTGGCATCCGCGGCCAAGAGCGGATCCAGCAAGTTCCGGCCCACGGCCCAGTCCTGGCGGCGGTAGGCGGCAAGCACTTCGGCCCAGCGCTGCAGCTGGGCGGATTGCTGCAGTGCGGCAGGCGTGGGCGCCCCGGGTTGCTCGGTGGCGGCGCCCAGCGGCGTGAACACGGCCACGGCCTGGGCGCGGCCCTTGACGAGCACGCTGTCGAGCTCCTGCCAGACGAAGCCGGGCGCGAGTTCGCGGGTGGCGCCGCTGGCGACGATCTCCACGCCGTAGTGCACGCTCAGGCCTTCGAGGCGGGAGGCGAGGTTGACCGCATCGCCCACCACGGTGTAGCTGCGCCGCGCGGCCGAGCCCATGTCGCCCACGCTCATGACGCCGCTGTTGAGGCCGATGCCCACGCTGATCTCGGGGCGGCCGGTGGTGCGGTGGATGTTGTTGATGTCGCGCACGGCCTCGGCCATGTCGAGCGCGGCGCGCACGGCCAGGGTGGCGTGGTCGGGGGTGTCGATGGGGGCGCCCCAGAAGGCCATGACGCAGTCGCCCATGTATTTGTCGACGGTGCCGCGGTGGGTGCTGATGACGTGGGTGAGCCGGTTGAACACGTTGTTCAGGAAGGCCTGCAGCTCGGCCGGGGCCATTTGCTCGGACAGGCGGGTGAAGTTGCGCATGTCGCAGAACATGACGGTCATGGTCTTGCTCTCGGCGCGCATGCTGTAGCGGCCGGGCGTTGCGAGCATTTCGTTGACGAGCTGCGGCGGCACGTAGGTGCCGAAGAGCCGCACCAGGCCCCGGCGGGCGCGCGATTCGACGAAGTAGCCCCAGCCCATGTTGAAGGCAAAGGCGAGCGCGGCCATGGCCAGCGCGGAAGCGAGCGGCAGCACGAGGCTGTGGTGCTGGTAGAGCCAGGCGTTGACGCCGACCAGGGCCGCGACGGTGGCAATGGCAAGCACCACCGCGCGCGGGGCCGGCAGCAGCGACAGGCCCAGCGCCAGCACCAGGCCCGCGGCCAGCACGCTGAGCACTTCGTAGCCGGGGGCGTAGTCGGGCACGGCGAGCAGGCGGTGGTCGAGCATGGCCGAGACGATGTTGGCATGCACTTCGACGCCGGGAAAGGCAGCGCCGACGGGGGTGGCGCGCAGGTCTTGCAGGCCCGGGGCGGTGGCGCCGACGAGCACGATGCGGTCCTTCAGCTCGCCGGGGGCGAGCCGGCCTTCGAGCACGTCGCCCGCGGACACGTAGCGAAACGACCCGCCCTGCGCGCCGCCGGGGCCGCGGAAGGGCACCTGCATGGAAGCGGCTTCGTTGACGGGTATGCGCAGGCCGCCGACCAGCAATGACTGGAGCGGGGGCGCGGCGCCGCCCGATGCAAAGGCCGGCCGCACGGGCGGCGTGTCGCTGGCGAGCCGGTAGACGGCGAGCCCCAGCGACTCGTAGTAGCCGGGCAGGGCACGGTCGCCTTCATAGCGGGCAATGAGCGGCACGGCGCGGATGACGCCGTCGCCGTTGGACATGACCAGGGTGTTGAGAAAGCCCGCCGCCGGCGCGGCAGCGGCCAGCAGGGGCAGGCTGGCGCCAAAGCCGTTCCAGGCCGTGGCATAGCCGCGGCCCGGCGGAAAGGCCCCGGCCTGCAGCACGGGGGCCGGCGGCAGCTGGCCCTTGGCGCCGGGCCTTTCGGTGCGCGTGAAGTAGTAGCCGAGCGCCACGCGCTGGCCTTGCATGGCGGCGGCAAAGATGGCGTCATTGTCGAGCGTGGGCGCGAGCCGGTCGATTTCCTCAGACAGGCCCGGCATGTCGCGCAGCGGGCCGCGTGCGATCTGGCGCAGCTTGTCGAGGCCGGCGCTCCGGTCGGGCTCGACGAACATCACGTCGAAGCCCAGCGCCGCCGCCTGCTGCCGCCCGGTGAGTTCCCGGGTGAGCCGGGCCAGCCTGTCGCGCGACCAGGGCCATTGGCCCTGCCGGGTGAGGCTGGCGTCGTCGACGTCGACGATCACGATGCGCGGATCGAGCGTGCCCGGCATGGTGGCGCGCAGTCGCGTGTCGTAGATCAGGTGGTCGAGCCGGTCGATGGCATCCAGGCGCCAGAGGCCGGTGGCATGCGCCAGCGCGAGCAGGACCGGCAGCAGGGTGATGGCAATGCGCAGTCCATGGCGCCTCATGGCAGTCACCAGCGCACCCTTGGCGCCGCCACTGCTGCGCCGCAAGAAAAATCAGACCCGCACGAACTGCATGCGCGTGGCGCCGCCGAGCTCGAGCACGTCGCCTTCCTGCAGCCCGACGGGCTCGGCGCCGAGCGGCGCGTCGTTGAGCGTGACGCCGCCCATGATGGTGGAAGCCAGGTAGCTCTGCCGGCGGCGCGTGACGACCGCCACCGCAACGCCGGGCTTGCCGATGGTGGTGACCACCTTCTGCAGCGGCACTTCCTGCCCCTGGTCGGTGCCCGAGAGAACGCGCAGCACGGGTATGCCGAGTTCGAGCAGCGCGCCGGCTTCGGTGGGCGCAGCCGACAGTGGAACGGAGGCCGCGTAGTCGCCACGCGCAGCGCGGGTGGAACCGGTATCGGAAGCCGCGCTGCTGCGGGCGCGGAAGTGCAGGCGGCAGCCGCCGATTTCGATGACGTCGTTGTCCTTGAGCTTCTGCTGCTTCTGGACGACGATCGCATTGACGTAGGTGCCGTTGGTGCTGTTGAGATCTTCAATTTCGACTTCGCCACCGCGCATGTGCAGCACGGCATGCTCGCCGCTGACCGCGAGATTGTCGAGCACGATGTCGTTGTAGGCGCGCCGCCCCAGCGTGGTCCGGTCCTTGGCAAGCGCCATTTGCCCGATGACAGTGCCATCGATCGAAATGATCATCTTCGGCATTGCCGACTCCCTGAATGCATGTTTTTATTCAGGCGCACTGCCAACGCGCGCCCTGGCCAGGACAACTGAAATATTGTCCCGGCCGCCATTGTCGTTGGCAACGGCCACCAGAAGTGAGGCTTTCTGCTGAAGCTCGACATCGTGATTCAAAAGCGTGAAAAGCTGCGCATCCGGGACCATCTCGCTGAGCCCGTCGGAGCAGAGCATATAGAGATCGTCGGGCCTTGCGGTGTGCTCGTGCATCTCGAGCACCACCTGCGGCTCCACGCCCATGGCGCGCGTCACCAGGTTGCGGTGCGGGGAGATCAGCGCTTCCTCGGCCGTGATGGCGCCGGCGTCGAGCTGCTGCTGGCGCAGCGAGTGGTCGCGCGTGAGCTGCTCGAGCTTGTTGTTGCGCAGGCGGTAGCAGCGCGAATCGCCGATGTGGCCGACCAGCACGCGCTGGGGCCGGAACGCGGCCAGCACCAGGGTGGTTCCCATCCCGTGGAGTTCTGCATTGGCCAGGCCGGCTTCGAGGATGGCGGAGTTGGCCTCGTCGGTGGCCGCCTGCAGGGCCCGCCGGACCACGCGCGCGGGCGCCTGCAGGCCGGCCTGCGCGAACCAGCGCGCGAAGCTGGCGCGTACCAGCGACACGGCCATGGCGCTGGCCACTTCGCCGCCCTTGTAGCCGCCCATGCCGTCGGCCAGCACGGCCAGGCCGAGCGCGGGGTCGATGTGAAGGGCGTCTTCGTTGTGGGCCCGTGCGCGGCCCACGTCGGTCAGCCCCGCAAAGTCCCAGGAGAGCTGGGGCCGGGTGGAGAAAAGCGACGCGCCGACACTTGCCATATGTTTTCAGAAGCGTGGACGCGCGACGGTTTCAGCGCCCCGCAGCGGCCTGCGCGCGCCGCTGAAGCAGGCGGCCCACGGCCACCACGAAGAAGGCGCCGGCGGCGGCTGCCGCATGGAGGAGCCACGGATTGGCGGCCAGCACCTCGCGCAGCGACACGTCGCTCGCTATTGTTTCGCCGCCGACCCAGCCGATCAGGGCGGCGCCCAGCATGACGACGATCGGAAAGCGTTCCATCAGCTTGATCATGAGCGTGCTGCCGAAGATCACCAGCGGAATGCTGATGGCCAGGCCAAGGACCAGCAGCACCATGTTGCCCTGCGCGGCGGCCGCCACGGCAATCACGTTGTCCAGGCTCATGACCAGGTCCGCCAGCAGGATGGTGCGCACGGCCGCCATCATGCTGCCGTATTCCTTGGCTTCGCCATCACCCTCGTCTTCTTCGCTCAGCAGCTGCAGGCCGATCCACAGCAGCAGCAGGCCGCCGACGATCTGCAGGTAGGGCAGCGCCAGCAGCCTGGCCGCCACCACCGTGAGCACGATGCGCAGCACCACCGCCGCGCCCGAGCCGAACAGCACTGCCTTTTTCTGCTGCGCTGGCGGCAGCGAACGGGCCGCCATGGCAATCACCACGGCGTTGTCGCCCGAAAGAATGATGTTGATCCAGACAATCTTGATCAGACCGATCCAGAAATCGGCGCCTTGAAGGAGTTCCATGTCTCTTGTTCCACTGTGTTGTAGTGAAAAAAGCGCCCGCAATCCAGATTGCGGGCGCTTTTTCTTTTTGCGTGGTGCGCGGAGAACTGCCGGGGCTTGTTAGAGCTGGGCCTTGAGCAGCTTCGCAAGTTCCGAGAAGTTGCGCGTCACGGTGAAGCCGCATTCTTCCATGATGGCGAGCTTGGCGTCGGCCGTGTCGGCACCGCCCGAGATCAGCGCGCCGGCGTGGCCCATGCGCTTGCCGGGAGGGGCGGTGACACCGGCGATGAAGCCGACCACCGGCTTCTTCATGTGTTCCTTGCACCAGCGGGCCGCGTCGGCTTCGTCGGGGCCGCCGATTTCGCCGATCATGATGACGGCGTCGGTGTCCGGATCGTCGTTGAAGGCCTTCATCACGTCGATGTGCTTGAGGCCGTTGATCGGGTCGCCGCCAATGCCCACGGCCGACGATTGGCCGAGGCCGATTTCGGTCAGCTGCGCCACGGCTTCATACGTGAGCGTGCCCGAGCGCGAGACCACGCCGATGCGGCCCTTGCGGTGGATGTGGCCGGGCATGATGCCGATCTTGATTTCGTCGGGCGTGATGAGGCCGGGGCAGTTGGGGCCCAGCAGCAGGGTCTTCTTGCCGCCGGCCGCTTCCTTGGCCTTCATCTTGTTGCGCACTTCGAGCATGTCGCGGACCGGTATGCCTTCGGTGATGCAGATCGCCAGGTCGAGGTCCGCCTCGACGGCTTCCCAGATGGCAGCGGCCGCGCCTGCCGGCGGCACGTAGATCACCGACACGGTGGCGCCGGTCTGCGAAGCGGCTTCCTTCACCGAGCCGAAGATCGGGATGTTGAAGATCGACTCGCCGGCCTTCTTGGGGTTCACGCCCGCCACGAAGCAGTTCTTGCCGTTCGCGTATTCCTGGCACTTCTCGGTGTGGAACTGGCCGGTCTTGCCCGTGATGCCTTGCGTGATGACTTTGGTGTCTTTGTTGATGTAGATCGACATGACTTGTTCCTTAGGCCTTCTTGACTGCTGCCACGACCTTCTGGGCCGCTTCCGCCATGGTGTCGGCACTGATGATCGGCAGGCCCGAATCGGCCAGCAGCTTCTTGCCTTCGACTTCGTTGGTGCCCTTCATGCGCACGACCAGCGGCACTTGCAGGTTCACGGCCTTGCAGGCTGCGATCACGCCGGTGGCGATGGTGTCGCACTTCATGATGCCGCCGAAGATGTTCACGAGGATGGCTTCCACGTTCTTGTTCTTCAGCATGATCTTGAAGGCTTCGGTGACCTTCTCGGGGGTGGCGCCGCCGCCCACGTCCAGGAAGTTGGCCGGCTCGCCGCCGAACAGCTTGATGGTGTCCATGGTGGCCATGGCCAGGCCGGCACCGTTCACCAGGCAGCCGATGTTGCCGTCGAGGCTGATGTAGGCGAGGTCGAACTTGGAGGCTTCGACTTCGGCCGCGTCTTCTTCGTCGAGGTCGCGCAGGGCCACGATTTCGGGGTGGCGGAACAGCGCGTTGCTGTCGAAGTTGAACTTGGCGTCCAGCGCCATGACCTTGCCCTTGCTGTCACGGTTGAGCGGGTTGATCTCGACCAGCGAGGCGTCCGTCTCCATGTAGCAGGTGTAGAGCTTCTTGAGGATGTCGACCGTCTGCGCGGTGGAGTCGGCCGGCATGCCGATGCCGTCGGCGATCTGCTTGGCCTGTTCGTCGGTCAGGCCCTTTTCGGGGTCTGCGAACACGGTGATGATCTTTTCGGGCGAGGAGTGGGCCACTTCCTCGATGTCCATGCCGCCTTCGCTCGAGGCGATGAACGCGACCTTCTGCGTGGCGCGGTCGGTCACGGCCGAGACGTAGTATTCCTTGTTGATGTCGGCGCCGTCTTCGATGTAGAGGCGGCGCACCTTCTGGCCTTCGGGGCCGGTCTGGTGCGTCTTGAGCTGCATGCCGAGGATTTCGCCGGCGAGCTTCTTGACGTCCTCGATGGACTTGGCGACCTTGACGCCGCCGCCCTTGCCGCGGCCACCCGCGTGGATCTGGGCCTTGACGACCCACACCGGGCCTCCAAGTTTCTGGGCGGCCTCGACCGCCTCCTGGACCGTATAGGCCGGGATGCCGCGCGGCACCGGCACGCCGAACTTGGCAAGGATTTCCTTGCCTTGGTACTCGTGAATCTTCATGAGGGATGTCTCTCGGAAGGAGGAGGTTGAGAACGGGAGATCTGGGGTCTGAGGCGTCTTTGGCTCTGTTGCTCGCGGGCGACGGCAGCCTGACGGCTGGGGGCGGCGAACAACCGCGGACTGTATCATGGTGCGGCGCACCAATACTCGACGTGACCTTGCGGTCAATACGTACTTTCTTCTAGCTCCCCTACGCATACTCCGATATGGCCAAGGTTTTCATCGACGGCGAAGCCGGCACCACCGGCTTGCAGATCCGCGAGCGGCTCCAGACGATGCCGCAGATCGAACTCGTGAGCATTGCGCCCGAGCTGCGAAAAGACGTGGCCGCCAAGCGCGAGCTGATGGCCGGCGTCGACCTCGTGGTGCTGTGCCTGCACGACGATGCGGCGCGCGAATCGGTCGCGCTGATCGACCAGTTGCCCGGCAGGAAGCCCAAGATCATCGACGCCTCCACCGCGCACCGCGTGGCGCCGGGCTGGGTGTTCGGCTTCCCTGAACTGGTGCAAGGCCATTGGCAGGCCGTGGCGGCGGCCGACCGCGTCGGCAACCCGGGCTGCTATGCCACGGGCGCCATCGCCATGGTGCGGCCGCTGGTCGATGCCGGCCTGCTGCCGGCCGACTTTCCGATTTCGCTGCCCTCGGTGAGCGGCTATTCGGGCGGCGGGCGGGCCATGATCGAAGACTACGAAAACGGCAAGGCGCCGCTTTTCGAGACCTACGCGCTCGGCCTCAAGCACAAGCACATCCCGGAGATCATGAAGTACACGGGCCTGACCCGCCGACCGGTCTTCATTCCTTCGGTGGGCAACTTCAAGCAGGGCATGCTGGTGCAGCTGCCGCTGCACCTCGACCTGCTGCCCGGCAAGCCGAAGGCCGGCGACCTGCAAGAGGCGCTGGCCGCGCACTACGCAAAGAGCAACACGCCCGAACAGTTCGTGAAGGTGCTGCCGCCGACCGATGACGGCAAGCTCGACGCGCTGGCGCTCAACGACACCAACAATCTCGAGATCCGCGTGTTCCCGAACGAGGACCACCGCCACGCCGTGGTGATTGCGCGCCTCGACAACCTCGGCAAGGGCGCCAGCGGCGCCGCGGTCCAGAACCTGAAGCTGATGCTGGCGCTCTGAGCCCGGCTCCGGCAGGCCGGCGCCGCGGGGCCGGCCGTCAGTCTTCGTCGAAATCGCTGCGCAGCACCTTGGCCACTACCGCGCCCGAAAAGCCGCGCGCCAGCAGGAAGCGCGTTTGCCTGGCGCGCTCCTTCGCATCGGCGGGCGGTGCGTCGAAGCGGCGGCGCCACAGGGCCGTGGCGCGCTCCACTTCGGTGTCCTGAAGGCTGGCCACGGCTTGTGCAATGGCCTCGGGCGCAATGCCCTTGGCCTGCAGTTCCTGCCGCACCCGCAGCGCACCCGACCGGGCGGCGCGCTGGTTCAGCACCGAAGCCACCACGCGCGGCTCGCTGATGAAGTCCTTGGCGGCCAGTTCGTCGAGCGCGCGGGCCAGCTCGCCGGGTGCTTCTTCGTGCTTTGCCAGCTTGCGCTCCAGTTCCGCGCGCGAATGCTCGCGCTGGCTCAGGAGCCGCAGCGCGCGGCCTTTGAGGGAGGGGGCGCCGAAAGCCATGCGCCGCTTCCGTGCGTGCTCGCCTGCTTACTCGCCCTTGTCGGCTTTGTCGGCCTTGGCCGCCTTCGCGGGCTTCTCGGCCTTTTCGGCGGCGGGAGCGCTGGCATCGGCCGCCAGCAGCGGAATGCCCAGCGATTCGCGCACCTTGTTCTCGATCTCGCGCGACAGCTCGGGGTTCTCGCGCAGGAACTCGCGGGCGTTGTCGCGGCCCTGGCCGATCTTTTCGCCGTTGTAGGCGTACCAGGCGCCCGACTTGTCGAGGATCTTGGCAGTCACGCCCATGTCGATGATCTCGCCCTCGCGGCTGATGCCTTCGCCGAACAGGATGTCGAACTCGGCCGTCTTGAACGGAGGCGAGACCTTGTTCTTCACCACCTTGACCTTGGTTTCATTGCCGATGGCCTCGTCGCCCTTCTTGATGGTGCCGATGCGGCGGATGTCCAGGCGCACCGAGGCGTAGAACTTCAGCGCGTTGCCGCCGGTGGTGGTTTCGGGCGAGCCGAACATCACGCCGATCTTCATGCGGATCTGGTTGATGAAGATGACCATGCAGTTGGTCTTCTTGATGGTGGCGGTGAGCTTGCGCAGCGCCTGGCTCATCAGGCGGGCCTGCAGGCCGGGCAGCGAGTCGCCCATTTCGCCTTCGATTTCGGCCTTGGGCGTGAGCGCGGCGACCGAGTCGACCACGATCAGGTCGACGGCGCCCGAGCGCACCAGCGAATCGACGATTTCAAGGGCCTGCTCGCCGGTGTCGGGCTGGCTGATGAGCAGGTCGGACAGGTTCACGCCGAGCTTCTGGGCGTACTGCACGTCGAGCGCGTGCTCGGCATCGACGAAGGCGCAGGTGCCGGCCTGCTTCTGCATCTCGGCGATGACCTGCAGCGTGAGCGTGGTCTTGCCCGAAGATTCCGGGCCGTAGATTTCGATGACGCGGCCGCGCGGCAGGCCGCCGACGCCCAGCGCGATGTCCAGGCCCAGCGAGCCGGTGGAGACCACCTGGACGTCTTCAAGCGCCTCACCCTCGCCGAGCCGCATGATCGTGCCCTTGCCGAACTGCTTTTCGATCTGGGCCAGGGCGGCCTGCAGTGCCTTGGCCTTTTCGCTGCCTGCGACCGAGATGCTGGTGCCTTTGACGAGTGCGTCCATGTGGAAATCTCCTTGAAAATCAACGGTTTGTGTGTGGTTGCGGTCCATCTGCTTTTAATTACAGGCTGGATGCTTGAACAGTAGTGTAGGGGCTCGTTGGTTTGAGTAAACCCATTTTTTGGTCAGTTTGCTTTACTATCTAGCCGATGGCCGAACAAGCTTTTCCGTCCGACCCGGACGCCTGGCGGCAAACCCACCTGGGCCGCCTGCTGGGCCATGCGATGCGCCGCTTCGACGAGCGCGTGCTCGAACTCATGGCGCACGACGTCGACGTGCCGCTGGCGCTGTCGAACCTCGCCGCGCGCGCGCAGGTGAGCGCCGCGCACATCCACATCACGCGGCACCTGGCGCGCGAAGGCTCGCGCCTCACCGAGCTGGCGGAGCGCGCCGGCATGACCAAGCAGGCGATGGGCGCGCTGGTGGACCAGTGCGAGGCCTGGGGCTTGGTGACGCGCGGGCCCGATCCGCTCGACGCACGGGCGCGGCGCGTGCTCTTCACCACCGACGGGCTCGCGTGGCTCGACGCCTTCCGCAGCGCGGTGACGCAGGCCGAGCGCGAGTTCCGCGCCAGCGTGGGCAACGACATTGCCACCGTGGTAACCATCGGACTGGAAGCCTACACGGGGGGCTAGACTCGGCGAAGAGACATATGTGAACGCGGCGCCGGCGCGGCGCCCGAACCGGCCGGAGGTGGCTCATGCGGATTCTGATTGCCGAAGACGACCAGGTGCTGGCCGATGCCCTGCTGCGCAGCCTGCGCACCTCGGGCGCGGCGGTCGACCACGTGGCGAACGGATCGCAGGCCGACACCGCGCTCATGACGCACAGCGAGTTCGACCTGCTGATCCTCGACCTGGGGCTGCCCAACCTGCACGGCATCGAGATCCTGAAGCGGCTGCGCGCGCGCGGCTCGCAGCTGCCGGTGCTGGTGCTCACCGCGGCCGACAGCGTGGAGGAACGCGTCAAGGGCCTGGACCACGGCGCCGACGACTACATGGCCAAGCCCTTCAGCCTGCAGGAGCTCGAGGCGCGCGTGCGGGCGCTCACGCGGCGCGGCATGGGCGCCACCAGCAACACGATCCGCCACGGCCCGCTGGTGTACGACCAGGCCGGCCGCGTGGCCACCATCGACGGCAAGATGGTCGAGCTCTCGGCGCGCGAGCTGGGCCTGCTGGAGGTGCTGCTGCAGCGCGCCGGCCGCCTGGTCAGCAAGGACCAGCTGGTGGAGCGCCTGTGCGAATGGGGCGAGGAGGTGAGCCTCAACGCGATCGAGGTCTACATCCACCGCCTGCGCAAGAAGATCGAGAAGGGGCCGGTGCGCATTGCCACGGTCCGCGGCCTGGGCTACTGCCTCGAGAAGATTCCTTGACGCGCCGCCACACGTAGTGCCCGAAGACCCCCGGGGGCGACTCCCTTGAAACTCTTTCAGCGCGCGCAGCGCTCCCTGTTCGGCGAGATCCTCGACTGGATGCTCACGCCGCTCCTGCTGCTGGTGCCGGTGAGCATCGGCGTGACCTGGCTGGTGGCGCAGGGCATTGCCAATGCACCGTTCGACCGCGCGCTCGAATACAACGTGCAGACGCTGGCGCGGCTGGTCACGGTGCAGCAGGGGCAGACGCAGTTCGTGCTGCCGCAGCCGGCGCGCGAGATCCTGCGGGCCGACGGCGCCGACCGCGTCTACTACCAGGTGCTCGACAGCCACGGCGCGCTGCTCAGCGGCGAGCCCGACGTGCCGCACCCCAGCACCGACGAGCCCCCGGTTCCCGGCGTGGTCCAGCTGCGCAACGGCGAGATGCGCGGCAAGTCGGTCCGCGTGGCCTCGCTCTGGCTCGCGGGCCCCGACAGCGACGCGGAGCCGGCGCTGCTGCAGGTGGCCGAGACGCGCGAGAAGCAGTCGGTGCTGGCCACCGAGATCATCAAGGGCGTGCTGCTGCCGCAGTTCGCGATCCTCCCGCTGGCCGTGCTGCTGATCTGGCTGGCGCTGGTGCGCGGCATCAAGCCGCTGTCGGTGGTGGAGGCGCGCATCCGCGAGCGCCGCCCGGGCGACCTGAGCCCGCTGGACGAATCGTCGGTGCCGCTCGAAGTGGTGCCGCTGGTCTCGTCGGTCAACGAGCTGCTCGACAAGCTCAATGACTCGATCCACACGCAGAAGCGCTTCCTGGCCGATGCAGCGCACCAGCTCAAGACCCCGCTCGCGGGCCTGCGCATGCAGGCCGACCTGGCGCAGCGCGAAGGCGCCAATGCCGACGAGCTCAAGCAGTCGCTCAAGCAGATCGGCCGCGCCAGCGTGCGCGCCACCCACACGGTGAACCAGCTGCTCTCGCTCGCGCGCGCCGAAAGCACCGGCGCCGGCACCGGCCGCCAGCCCTGCGACCTGGCGCGGCTCACCATCGAGGTGGTGCGCGAAGCGGTGCCGCGCGCGATCGAGAAGCGCATCGACCTGGGCTACGACGGCGCCGAGGCGGGCGCGCCCGGCGTGGTGATCGAAGGCAACCAGACGCTGCTCAAGGAGCTTGTGCGCAACCTGCTCGACAACGCGATCAACTACACGCCCTCGACCGCCGAGCGGCCCGGCGTGATCACCGCGCGCGTGCTGGCCGACCCCTTCGGCCACGTGGTGCTGCTGCAGGTGGAGGACAACGGTCCGGGCATTGCGGAGGCCGACCGCGAACTGGTATTCGAGCCGTTCTACCGCGTGCTCGGCAACGAGGCCGACGGCTCGGGGCTGGGCCTGCCGATCGTGCGCGAGATCGCCAACCAGCACCATGCGCAGGTGAAGCTGGAGGACGCGCATCCGGGCCGGCAGCCGCCGGGGGCGCGTTTCACGGTGCGCTTCGAAGGCGAAGAAGCCGCGGCCTGAGACGCGGCGGCGGGTTCGTCAGGGCGCGCCCTTGGCGTCCTTGCGGATCTGGAGCCACTCGGGATGCACCTGGCGCGCGAGGCGCTGCGGTTCGCGCTCGTTGAAGCCCGCGGGCGCCAGGCCGAAGCCGGCCAGGTCGCCGCGCGACCACAGCCAGTAGCCCAGGTTGGCGGCAAGCAGGGCGATCAGCAGCAGGCGCAGCTTCATGGTGGCCGGCCTCAGAACGCCATGCCGCTCGGGCGCACGCTGACTTCGTCGCTCGAGACCAGCTGCAGCCCGCCGGCGGTGCGCACCTGGAGCTCGCCGCCCCAGGCCACGCCCTCGCACAGGCCGAAGCTGCCGTCGCTGAGCTGGACTTCGCGCCCGCGCAAGGCGTCGCGCGCGGCAAAGCGTTCGGCAAACGGCCCGAAGCCCTCTGCCTCGAAGGCCTGCACGCTGCGCACCAGCGGCGCGGCCAGTTCGGCCAGCACCTGGGGCGCGGTGGCATCGGGGCGCCACTGGCGCAGCCAGGCCGGCGGGGTGCGCATGCCATCGCCCTCGCGCGGGCCGATGTTGATGCCGATGCCGATCACCAGGTAGCGCGGTGGGGCCGGCGCATCGGCGCGGCCCGCATGCGGCATGGCGGTTTCGATCAGGATGCCGGCCAGCTTGCGGTCCTCCACCCACAGGTCGTTGGGCCACTTGAGCGCGACCTTGGCCGCGCCCGTGGGATCGAGGCTTTCCGCCACGCTCACGCCCACGGCCAGCGAGAGGCCGGCCCAGTCGCGCGGTGCGAGCGGCAGGCCCAGCGAGAAGGTGAGGGAGGCGGCGCCTTGTTCCTCGCTCTGCTGCGCGCTCTGCCAGGGGCGGCCGAGCCGGCCGCGCCCGGCCGTCTGGCGCTCGGCCACCAGCAGCACCGGCGGGGTGCGGCCGGCGCGCGCGCGGCGCATGAGCTCGGTGTTGGTCGAATCGATCTCGGCCACGGCCTCGACCGCGAAGCCGGGCAGGAGCGGCGCCACCGCCGCGGCGATCCGGTCTTCGAACCAGGCGGCCTGGGTACCCATCATGCTCAGCCCTTGCCGGCTCCGTCGTCCTTTTTGGACTTCTTTTTTTCCGGTTTCTTTTCGGCCTTGTTCTCCGCCTTTTTCCCGGCCTTTTTTTCGGCTTTCTTGTCCGCCTTTTTGGCTTCTTTTTTCTCGGCCTTTTTCTTGTCGGCCTTCTTCCTGGCCTTTTTCTTCTTTTTCTTTTCTTCGTCTTCGTCCTTGGGCGTCAGCAGCGTGCCGCGGCAATTCTCGGAGCCGCACCAGCAGGGAAACTCGGACAGCAGCTTCGGCGTGTAGGGCTCGTCGATGATCAGGCCGTAGTCGTAGTTGAGTTCTTCTCCTGCAGCAATGTTGCGCAGCGCCTTGATATAAACGCGCCCATTGATCTCGTCGGCCTCGCAGTTCGGATCGCACGAATGGTTGATCCAGCGCGCATCGTTGCCCTTGACGTTGCCGTCGATCACGCGTCCGTCGTCGATGTGGAAGTAGAAGGTGTGGTTCGGCTGGGCCGGGTCGTGCGGGTGGCGGCGCAGCGCCTCCTTCCAGCTGATGACTTCGCCCTTGTATTCGATCAGCGTCTCGCCCTCGGCCAGGTCGTCCACGGCGAACACGCCGTTGCCGTGGACATCCGAGCGCCGCATCTGGATGCGGCGGCCGGCGAATTGTGGGGATTTGGAAGGCATCGCCGAAGTCTGTTAGGTTGAATATGCACACATGCGCGTGTGCGCGTGCGCACACGCGGGAAGCCGCAGATTGTATGTGGCCCCCACGCTCCCGCACTGCGTGTCGTCGCTGCCCCCCGAGGGGGCCGCAGGCCGCCTTGAGGCGGCTCGGCGCCGGCCAGAGAACACTTTTAGGAATTGTTGATGAAGACCTTGGTAATCGCAGAAAAGCCGTCGGTGGCACAGGACATCGTCCGCGCCCTCACGCCGGTGGCCGGCAAGTTCGACAAGCATGACGAGCATTTCGAGAATGACAGCTATGTCGTGACCAGCGCCGTCGGCCACCTGGTCGAGATCCAGGCGCCCGAGGAGTTCGACGTCAAGCGGGGCAAGTGGAGCTTCGCGAACCTGCCGGTGATTCCGCCGCACTTCGACCTGAAGCCGGTCGACAAGACGAAGACGCGCCTGAACGCCGTGGTCAAGCAGGCCAAGCGCAAGGACGTGACGCAGCTCATCAACGCCTGCGACGCGGGGCGCGAGGGGGAGCTGATCTTCCGCCTGATCGAGCAGTACGCGGGCGGCAAGACCGGCCTGAACAAGCCGGTCAAGCGCCTGTGGCTGCAGTCGATGACGCCGCAGGCCATCCGCGACGGCTTCGAGGCGCTGCGCACCGAAAAGCAGATGCAGGGCCTGGCCGACGCCGCGCGCTCGCGCTCCGAGGCCGACTGGCTGGTGGGCATCAACGGCACGCGCGCCATGACGGCCTTCAACTCGCGCGACGGCGGCTTCTTCCTGACGACGGTGGGCCGCGTGCAGACGCCCACGCTGTCGGTGGTGGTCGAGCGCGAGGAGAAGATCCGCAAGTTCGTGAGCCGCGACTACTGGGAAATCCACGGCGTGTTCCAGGCCGAGGCCGGCCAGTACCCGGGCAAGTGGTTCGACGCCAGCTTCAAGAAGCCGCCGCCGGGCCCCGACGGCACGGCCGACGCCGAGATCCGCGCCGACCGCGTGTGGAACGAGCGCGAGGCGCGCGAGATCGCCGATGCGGCGCGCGGCAAGCCCGCCACCGTCACCGAGGAAAGCAAGCCCACCACCCAGGCCTCGCCGATGCTGTTCGACCTGACCTCGCTGCAGCGCGAGGCCAACGGCCGCTTCGGCTTCTCGGCCAAGACCACGCTGGCGCTGGCGCAGAGCCTGTATGAGCGCCACAAGGCACTGACCTATCCGCGGACCGACTCGCGCGCGCTGCCCGAGGACTACCTGCCGGTGGTGAAGGACACCATGAAGATGCTCGCCGACAGCGGCATGAAGCACCTCGCGCCCTTCGCGCAGCAGGCGGTCGACGGCAGCTACGTGAAGCCGAACAAGCGCATCTTCGACAACGCCAAGGTGTCGGACCACTTCGCCATCATTCCCACGCTGCAGGCGCCGAGCGGCCTGTCCGAGGCCGAGCAGAAACTCTACGACTTCGTGGTGCGCCGCTTCATGTCGGTGTTCTTCCCGAGCGCCGAGTTCCAGGTGACCACGCGCATCAGCACGGTGGAAGCCGGTGGCAGGAAGTATCCGTTCCGCAGCGACGGAAAGGTGCTGGTCAAGCCGGGCTGGCTCGCGATCTGGGGCAAGGAAGCCATCAACGACGACGACGAGAAGGACGGCAAGAACCTGGTGGTGGTGAAGCCGGGCGAGACGGTGAAGACCGAATCGGCCGACCTGAAGGCGCTGAAGACCCGGCCGCCGGCGCGCTATTCGGAAGCCACGCTGCTGGGCGCCATGGAAGGCGCCGGCAAGACCATCGACGACGACGAGCTGCGCGAGGCCATGCAGGAAAAGGGCCTGGGCACGCCAGCCACGCGCGCGGCCACCATCGAAGGCCTGATCACCGAGAAATACATGCTGCGCGAAGGCCGCGAGCTGATCCCGACGGCCAAGGCCTTCCAGCTCATGACGCTGCTGCGCGGCCTGGGCGTGGAGGAACTCTCCAAGGCCGAGCTCACGGGCGAGTGGGAATACAAGCTCGCGCAGATGGAGAAGGGCGCGCTGAGCCGCGACGCCTTCATGCGCGAGATCGCCGAAATGACGCAGCACATCGTCAAGAAGGCCAAGGAATACGACCGCGACACCGTGCCGGGCGACTACGCCACGCTGTCGACGCCATGCCCCAACTGCGGCGGCGTGGTGAAGGAGAACTACCGCCGCTATGCCTGCACCGGCAAGTCCGGCACCGGCGAAGACGCCTGCGGCTTCTCGTTCGGCAAGTCGCCGGCCGGGCGCACCTTCGAGGTGGCCGAGGCCGAGGCACTGCTGGCCGACAAGCACATCGGCCCGCTCGAGGGCTTCCGCTCCAAGGCGGGCTGGCCCTTCACCTCCGAGATCATCCTGAAGTTCGACGAAGAGGCGAAGAACTGGAAGCTGGAGTTCGACTTCGGCGACGACAAGAACGCCGACACCGGCGAGATCGTCGATTTCAGCGAGCAGGACACGGTGGGCCCGTGCCCGATCTGCGGGGCGCCGGTGTTCGAGCACGGCAGCAACTACGTCTGCGAGAAGTCGGTGCCCACCACCGCGCAGCCGACGCCGAGCTGCACCTTCAAGACTGGCAAGATCATCCTGCAGCAGCCGGTGGAGCGCGCGCAGATGGAAAAGCTGCTCGCCACCGGCAAGACCGACCTGCTCGACAAGTTCGTGAGCATGCGCACGCGCCGCGCCTTCAAGGCCTTCCTGACCTGGAACGCCGAGGAGGGCAAGGTGACCTTCGAATTCGCGCCGCGCGAAGGCGGCAGCAAGTTCCCGCCGCGCAAGACCTTCGGCAAGGCCGCGCCCGCGGGCAAGACGGCGGCGGCCAAGAAGGTGGCGGCGAAGAAGACGCCCGCCGCCAAGAAGGCGCCGGCAGCGAAGAAAGCCGCGGCGCCGCGCAAGCCCGGTGCGGGTCTGAAGCCCAGCGACTCGCTGGCCGCGGTGATCGGCGCGGAACCGGTGGCGCGCACCGAGGTCATCAAGAAGCTCTGGGACTACATCAAGGCCAACGGCCTGCAGGACGCGGCCAACAAGCGCGCGATCAATGCCGACGCCAAGCTCAAGCCGGTGTTCGGCAAGGACCAGGTGACGATGTTCGAGCTCGCGGGCATCGTGGGCAAGCACCTGTCGGCGCCATGAGGGCGGGGCGCAGGCATTTCGCCACCGGCCTGGCGGCCGGCGCGGCGGTGTTGCTTGCCGGCGCGGCCGGCCGCGCGCAGGCCGCGGCCTGGCCCGAGCGGCCCGTGAAACTGGTGGTGCCGTTCCCGCCCGGGCAGGCCACCGACATCTTCGCGCGTGCACTGGCCGAGCAGCTCGGCAAGCGGCTGGGCCAGCCGGTGATCGTGGACAACAAGGCCGGCGCCGGCAGCAACATCGGCACCGAGTTCGTGGTGCGCTCGCCGGCCGATGGCTACACGCTGGTGGTGGCGGGCAGCGCGATGGCGGTGAACCAGACGCTCTACGCCAAGCCGGGCTTCGACCCGCGCAAGGACCTCGTGGGCATCTCGCTCATCGCCACGGTGCCGCTGGTCTTCCTGGCCACGCCCGAAAGCGGCATCCGCAGCATGGCCGACCTGGCCGCGCGCGCCAAGGCCGAGCCCGGCCGGCTCAGCTACGCGAGCGCCGGCATCGGCGGCACGCAGCACCTGTCGGGCGAGATGTTCAAGTCGGCCGCGCGCGTCTTCATCACCCACATTCCGTACCGCGGCAGCGGGCCGGCGCAGTCGGACTTCCTGGGCAACCAGATTCCGCTGATGGTCGACTCGGTGACGGCCGCGCTGCCGCACATCAAGTCGGGCAGGGCGGTGGCGCTGGCAGTGACCTCGGCCCAGCGCTCCTCGCAGTTGCCCGAGGTGCCCACCGTGCGCGAAAGCGGCGTGGCCGGCACCAAGGACTTCGAGGCTGTCGGTTGGCTCGGCCTGATGGCGCCGCGCGGCACGCCGCCCGAGATCACGGCGCGGCTGAACCAGGAAGTGACCGACATCCTCAAGAGCGAGCAGATGGCGCGCTTCATCCGCGACCGCGGCTCCGAGCCCGCGCCCACCACGGGCGCCGAGTTCGACCGCTTCGTGGCGAACGAGATCCAGCGCTGGGGCGGCGCGGTGAAAGCCTCGGGCGCCAAGCCCGAGTAGCGGCCCGCGGCGCGGAGCTCAGGGCAGGGCGGGCGGCGCCGGCTCCGCGGCGCGGTCGACTTCGGCCAGCAGCCAGCGGCGGAAGTGGTCGAGCGTGGCCAGCTGGCCGCGGCCCTCGGGGTAGCAGAACCAGTAGCCCTGGTCGCCGCGGTAGCCGCCGCCCGGCAGCGGCTCGTCCACCAGCCCCGAGGCGATCTCGTCCTGCACCAGGCAGCGCGGCACCAGCGCCACGCCCATCCCCACCATCACCGCGCGGATCATGGTCTGGAACTGGTCGAACTGCGGTCCGGCGAGCGGATCGAGCCCGCGCACGCCATGCGCCTCGCTCCACTGCAGCCACGATTGCGGCACCGTGACGTGGCGCAGCAGGGTGCAGCGCGCCAGGTCCTGCGGCGTGCGGATGGCGGCTTCGGCCAGCTCCGCGCGCGGCGCGATCAGCGCCACGTCCCGCCCCGCCAGGTAGTGCGAGCGCGCGCCGGGCCAGTGGCCGTCGCCGAACAGGATCGCGCAATCGAGCTCGGGCCGCTCGAAGTCGTAGCCATGCACGAAGGGCACGAAATGCAGCGTGATCTGGGGATGCAGGCGCTGGAACTCGGGCAGGCGCGGAATCAGCCACTTGGCGCCGAAGGTGGGCAGGGTCGACAGGTGCAGCGCGCCGCCGCCGTCGCCGCTGGTGATGAACTCCAGCGTGGCCGCCTCCAGCTGCACGAGCACGGCGCGCACGGCCTTCTCGTAGCGCTCGCCCGCGGGCGTGAGCGCGAGGCGCTTGCGGCTGCGCTCGAACAGCGGCACGCCGATCCAGCGCTCCAGCTCCTGCACCTGCTTGCTGACCGCGCCCTGCGTCAGGTGCAGCGCCTCGGCGGCGCGCGAGACACCGCCGAAGCGCACCACGGTGGAAAAGGCGCGCAGCAGGTTCAGCGGCGGATTGAGGCGGCGGAGCGACATGGCTGGATGCCCATTAAAACATTCCAAATCAGAATGTTAGCTGGTCTATCCTTTGCTTCAAGTAGCGGAGCAACTTTTGCTTCATTACTTTCGTCTCATTGGAGAAACCCCCATGCAACGTCGCCATCTTCTTTCCGCCCTGGCCGCAGTTTCTGTCGCTCCTGGAATATCCTTTGCCCAGCAAGGCAAGCCGATCCGCATGATCGTGCCCTTCCCGCCCGGTGGCGCCACCGACATCACGGCGCGCGTGCTGTCAGAGCCGCTGGCCAAGATCCTCCAGCAGCCCGTGGTCATCGACAACCGCGCCGGCGCCGGCGGCTCCATCGGCATGGCCGAGGTGGCCCGCTCCGCGCCGGACGGCCTCTCGTTCGGCGTGGCCACGCTCTCCACGCACGGCGTGAACCCGGCCGTGTACCAGAAGCTGCCCTACGACCCGGTCAAGGGCTTCGTCGCCGTGACCGAACTGGTGAAGGCGCCGGGCGTGGTCGTCATCAACCCGCGCGTGCTGCCGGTGCAGAGCTTCGCGGAACTCGTGAAGTACCTGAAGGCGAATCCGGGCAAGGTGTCGTACGCCTCGCCGGGCAACGGCACCATCGGCCACATGTGGGGCGAACTCTTCAAGAGCAGCACCGGAACCTCGATGGTGCACATCCCCTACCGCGGTGCGGGCCCGGCCATCAACGACGTGCTCGCGGGCGAGGTGCCGGTGTATTTCGACCAGGTGGCTTCTTCGCTGCCGCACGTGAAGGCGGGCAAGCTGAAGGCGCTGGCCGTGTCCTGGAGCGGCCGGCTCGACGTGCTGCCCGAGGTGCCGACCTACCGCGAGCTCGGCTATCCGGCCAACAACGATCCGTCGTGGTTCGGACTGGTGGCGCCCGCCGGCACGCCGGCCGACATCGCGCTGCGCATGCAGCAGGCCGTGGCCACGGCGCTCAAGGACGCCACGGTGCGCGAGCGGCTGGCGCTGCAGGGGCTCTATGCGTCGGGCACCACGCCGGCCGAGTTCGCGAAGCAGATCGACAGCGAGATCGAGAAGATGAAGAAGGTCGCGGCCTTTGCCCGCATCCGATTGGACTGACCTGGTACCTGCCTATGCATCCTGTCCTGAAACTGATCCAAACCCGCGCCCAGGTGACCAGCGTTGCCGGGCACACGCCGCTGGTGCTCGATTCGCCGCACAGCGGCACCGTCTACCCCGAGGACTTCCGGCCCGCCTGCGACCTGGCCACGCTGCGGCGGGCCGAGGACACGCACGTTGAAAAGCTCTACGCCTTTGCGCCCGCCATGGGCGCGGCGTGGATCGAGGCGCACTTTCCGCGCAGCTACCTGGACGCCAACCGCGACACCACCGAGCTGGACACCGCGCTGCTCGACGGCCCCTGGACCGAGCCCCTGTCGACCGACCCGCGTGTGCTTGCCAAGGTGCGGCTCGGCAAGGGCCTGATCTGGAAGCTCACCGACGAGGGCCTGCCGATCTACGACCGGCTGCTCGGCGTGGACGAGGTGCGCGCGCGCATCGACAACTGCTGGCGGCCCTACCACGCCGCAGTGGCCGAGGCCATCGACGCGGCGCATGCGCGGCACGGCTACAGCATCCACATCAACTGCCACTCGATGCCGGCGGTGGCGGGCAGCCACGCCACCGATTTTCCGGGGCTCGTGCATGCGGACTTCGTGATCGGCGACCGCGACGGCAGCACCGCTGACCCGGCGCTGTCGCAAAGCATCTGCGAGCACCTGCGCGCGCGCGGCTACAGCGTGGACTACAACCATCCCTACAAGGGCGTGGAACTGGTGCGCCGCCATGGCCGGCCGGCCGGGCAGCGGCACAGCATCCAGGTGGAGGTCAACCGCAGGCTCTACATGGACGAGGCCACGCTGGCGCTCGACGAGGCCGGTGCGGCGCGGCTGCGGCGGGACCTGCAGTCGATGGTGGCGATGCTGCTGGCCACCGATCCGCGCTGATCGACAACAACCCTGCCGCCGGCGCGTGTGTTGTTGCAGGGCCCGGGAAGCGCCGGCCTATAGTGGCCGCAAGTCCCACCCTTGCCTGGAGTTTTCCGTGAAGCCATTCATTGCAGCTGTTCTTGCCATCGCGATGGGCGCCCTGGCGGCGGGCTGCGCCGGCACGGGGCCGGCCGGCGGCAGCGACCGCGCCGCCGCGTCGTCCGGCAGCGGGGTGACGGTGTTCGGCACCATCGACGCTGGCGTCAGCGGCAGCACGAACCGTTCCGAGCGGCGCTAACCGGCCGGCGCGTCAGCGCCGCAGCAGCGCCTGGCGCAGCACCCGCGCCGCGCGGTCGCGGATCCGGCCGTGCCCTGCATCGGGCACGGTGCGCGGCGCCACCTTCGCGGTGGCGCAGGCCCAGAGAAAGTCGTGCAGGATCGGCGTGTCGTCCACCGTCTCGGTGCTGCCGTATTTGTGGAACTCGGGGTGCCACTGCGTGGCGGCGATGTAGCTGCGGCCCCTGTCGGAACGGCGGCGGATGGCCTCGGGCACGCGGTCGGGCAGGCTCCAGGCCTCGATCTCGAAGCCCGGCGCGAGGTCTTTCACGCCCTGGTGGTGGATGCTGTTGACCTTGGCGGTCTTCACCTCGGGGTAGAGCTTGGCCAGTCGCGTGCCCTCCACGATCTCGATCTGGTGGAAGTTCTGGTCGTAGGTCACCGGGTCGCGGTGACGGATGGTTTCGGGGTGCTCGTGCTGCGCCTCGATGTCCTGGTAGAGCGTGCCGCCGAAGGCCACGTTGATCAGCTGCAGCCCGCGGCAGACGCCGAAGATCGGCTTGCCGGCCTGTTCGAAGGCCTCGACCAGCGCCAGGTCGTACAGGTCGCGGATGCGGTCGCCCACCCAGGCATCCTTGAGCGGCTCCTCGCCGTAGCTGCCGGGCCAGACGTCGGCGCCGCCGTGCATCACCACGCCGTCGAGCCATTCGGCGTAGTGCGAGAGCTTGGTGTCGCCGCGCGCGGTTTCGCCCGTGGGGCAGGGCACCATCACCACCATGGCGCCGGCCGACATCAGCCAGTGCGCGATGGATTGCTCGACGTATTGCAGCGTCTTGTTGGTGAAGAGCGAACGCGCCGGATCGGCATGGGAAAAGCAGGCGGACAAGCCTATCTTCA
Organism: Variovorax sp. VRV01; assembly: GCF_014852545.1. Lineage (NCBI taxonomy): Bacteria > Pseudomonadati > Pseudomonadota > Betaproteobacteria > Burkholderiales > Comamonadaceae > Variovorax > Variovorax sp. VRV01. Next base: position 202,454 of record NZ_JACVBS010000010.1, on the reverse strand, counting down.
GCCGGGCGGAAACGGGTTGCGGCATCGCGGGACGAGCAGGGCGTGCTGTGCGGAAAGGAAAGTCCATTGTGGCGCTTTGGCCTCTCGCACGGGGTCGGACGACACGCCAAAGTATGCTTTCAACGCCGCCACGACCAAGAAGGAAGACAAGCCATGAAAACGATCAAGGGCCCGGCCATATTCCTGGCCCAGTTCGCCGGGGACCAAGCCCCGTTCAATTCGCTCGACGCCATTGCCGGCTGGGCGGCCGGGCTGGGCTACAAGGGCGTGCAGATCCCGAGCTGGGACCCGCGCCTGTTCGACTTGAAGAAGGCCGCCGAGAGCAGGACCTACTGCGACGAAATCAAGGGCACGCTGGCCGCGCACGGCCTCGAGATCACCGAGCTGTCGACCCACCTGCAGGGCCAGCTGGTCGCAGTGCATCCGGCCTACGACGCGGGCTTCAACGGCTTCGCGGCGCCCGAGGTGCGCGGCGATCCGGTGCGGCGCCAGCAATGGGCGGTGGAGCAATTGCACTTCGCGGCCAGAGCCTCGGCCAACCTGGGACTCACGGCGCATGCCACCTTCTCGGGCGCGCTGGCCTGGCCGTACCTGTATTCGTGGCCACCGCGCCCGCCGGGACTCATCGAGGAAGCCTTCGACGAGCTCGCGCGCCGCTGGCGCCCGATCCTCGATGCCTTCGACGCGGCGGGCGTGGACGTGGGCTACGAGATCCACCCCGGCGAAGACCTGCACGACGGCGTGAGCTACGAGATGTTTTTGGAGCGCGTGGACAACCACCCGCGCGCCTGCCTCTTGTACGACCCGAGCCACTTCATGCTGCAGCAGCTCGACTACCTGGCCTACATCGACCACTACCACGAGCGCATCAAGATCTTCCACGTGAAGGACGCCGAGTTCAACCCGACCGGCAAGCAGGGCGTGTACGGCGGCTTCCAGAGCTGGATCAACCGGGCGGGGCGCTTCCGCTCGCTGGGCGACGGGCAGGTGAATTTCAAGGCCATCTTCTCGAAGATGGCGCAGTACGACTTCCCGGGCTGGGCGGTGCTCGAGTGGGAATGCTGCATCAAGCACCCCGAGGACGGCGCACGCGAGGGCGCGGCCTTCATTGCCGACCACATCATCCGCGTGGCCGACCGGGCCTTCGACGATTTTGCGGCGGGCGGCGTGGACGTGGCGGCCAACAAGCGGATGCTCGGGATCGGCTGAGGCGCCTTGTTGCTATATTTTTAATAGCACCAGACGCTCGGCCGGCGGGCATTTGATGCCTGATTCATCGATACGTTGTTTTTAAGGCAAGCAACTGTCATGCCCCGCGGGCTATAATGCCGGGTTCGTTTCGATACCACGACGAAGCACTTTTCGTCATCCGCCGGCTGACCTGCACCGTCCCTTGGATTTTTCAGGCCTCTTTTCCTCAAGCCGGCTTCACAGTGTGTTGGAGCGCCAGACCGGGCGCCCATGATTGCCACCACTGCCTTCGTTCTTGTTGAAGCGAATAGCGCGTCCGCCGCGCCATTCCGGCCGGCCCACGCCCGTTTTCAATTATTTTTTCGGCATCCCGCGCACACTTTCCGCGCAGGGTGCCAAGGCTTCATGGACATCATTCAACACAGTATCGCGGTGGGCAAGTACCTTGTTTCCCCGCTCATTCGCCACCAGGACGACGGCAATTTCGCCGCGTCCGTCTCGATCCGCTCCGGCCGGGGCAGCGGCATGCACGACCGCGTGATGCGTTTCACGCCGCGCTTTGCCAGCCACGCCGCCGCGGCACGCTATGCCGTCGCCCAGGGCCTCGGCTGGGTGCGCGAACGCCACCCCCGCAGCGCACCGCTGGCCTTGCCGTGCGCGGGCTGAAACAATTACGCCCATCTTCATCTCCAACACACATCGAACGAGAATTCAGAGGTAATCACACATGCCCAAGGAAGAACTGATCGAAATGAACGGCGCAGTGACCGAAGTCCTGCCCGACTCGCGCTACCGCGTGACGCTCGACAACGGCCACCAGCTGATCGCCTACAGCGGCGGCAAGATGCGCAAGCACCACATCCGCATCCTGGCGGGTGACAAGGTGTCGCTCGAACTCTCGCCCTACGACCTGACCAAGGGTCGCATCACCTTCCGCCACCTGGAGCGTCGCGGCCCGCCGCCGACCAACTCCGGCAACAACAACGCACCTCGCCGCTGATCCGCGACGGACGAAGGGCCTTGCAAGCGCCCCGCGGCAGGCGCTTGGCAAGGCCTTTGTTTTTGTTGCGGCCGTCCGGCTGCAAAACGATGACCACACCCTCTTCCACCGCCGGCGGCCCCCAGGCCGAGAACGGTTTTGCCGCGCTGGCGCTTTCGCCCCAGATGCTGGCCAACCTCACGCAGCTCGGCTACACGCAGATGACGGCGATCCAGGCGGCCGCGCTGCCGCCGGCGCTGCTCGGCAAGGACCTGATCGCGCAGGCCAAGACCGGCAGCGGCAAGACGGCCGCCTTTGCGCTGGCGCTGCTCTCCAACCTGAACCCGCGCCGCTTCGCCATCCAGGCGATGGTGCTGTGCCCGACGCGCGAACTGGCCGACCAGGTCACGACCGAAATCCGCCGCCTGGCGCGTGCGGAAGAGAACATCAAGGTGGTCACGCTCTGCGGCGGCGTCGCGCTGCGCGGGCAGATTGCCAGCCTGGAGCACGGCGCGCACATCGTGGTGGGCACGCCGGGCCGCATCATGGACCACCTGGAGCGCGAGAACCTGAACCTCGAGGCGCTCAACACGCTGGTGCTCGACGAGGCCGACCGCATGCTCGACATGGGCTTCTTCGACGACATCGTGAAGGTGGCGCGCCAGTGCCCCAAGGAGCGCCAGACGCTGCTGTTCTCGGCCACCTACCCCGAAGGCATCGCCAAGCTCGCGCAGCAGTTCATGAAGAGCCCCGAGCAGATCACGGTGCAGGCGCAGCATGAAGGCAGCAAGATCCGCCAGCGCTGGTACCAGGTGAAGGAAAGCGAACGGCTGCATGCCGTGAGCCTGCTGCTCGACCATTTCCGCCCCGTCAGCACGCTGGCCTTCTGCAACACCAAGCAGCAGTGCCGCGACCTCGTCGAGGTGCTGCAGGCCCAGGGCTTCAGCGCACTGGCGCTGTTCGGCGAGCTGGAGCAGCGCGAGCGCGACCAGGTGCTGGTGCAGTTTGCCAACCGCAGCTGCTCGGTGCTGGTGGCGACCGACGTGGCGGCGCGCGGGCTGGACATTGCGCAGCTCGAGGCCGTGATCAACGTCGACGTGACGCCGGACGCCGAAATCCACATCCACCGCATCGGACGCACCGGCCGCGTGGGCCAGCAGGGCGGCGCCGAGGGCCTTGCGCTGAACCTGGCGAGCATGGACGAGATGGGCAGCGTCGGCAAGATCGAGCAGCTGCAGGGCCGCGAATCCGAATGGCACCCGCTGGCCGAGCTCACGCCGGCCCAGGGCGCGCCGCTCGCGCCGCCCATGGCCACCTTGCAGATCGTGGGCGGGCGCAAGGAGAAGATCCGCGCCGGCGACGTGCTGGGCGCGCTCACCGGCGACTGCGGCTACGCCAAGGACCAGGTCGGCAAGATCAACGTCAACGAGTTCTCGACCTATGTGGCCGTGGAGCGCGGCATTGCGGCCGAAGCGGCACGCAAGCTCTCGAGCGGCCGCGTGAAGGGCAAGAGCGTGAAGGTGCGCCTGCTGGAGCTCTGAAAGTCACCCCGCCGTGCCGGTTGCTTCGGCTTCCGGCAGGCAAAATCCCCGCTGTGGCCTAATTGAGCCTCGAACATCACTTTTTTACCCGAGCTTTTCATGCCCAAGAAAATTCGTACCGAAGCCGACCGCGTTGCCACCCCGAAGCCGACGCCCCTGCCCGGCTACGCCCTGCCCAAGTCCGGTGGCGGCCAGAAGGTCAGCCTGGAACGCGGCACCGCCACGCGCAGCAAGAAGAACCCCGGCAAGCGCGCCAAGAAGGGCGGCTGATCCAGCCCCCGGAGGCTCGCAAGAGCCGCGACGAACGCGCCCCCGGGCGCGTTTTGTCATTGGGGCAGCCACAAATCCAATCCGCGATGTCCGACGACAACCAGATCTTCATCCCGCCCTCGTTCTTCGCGGTCTACAGCGATGCGCGCCAGCGCCTGTCGGAGCCGATCGGCGTGGTGCGCGAGCGCTACGAGATATGCGAGGACCTCGCCAGCCACCTCGTGGGCCACGCGCAGATCCAGCACCACACCGAGGTGCCGGTCGAGAGCGAGATCCTGCGGCGCATCCATGCCGGGCTCACGGCGCCCGAAGCCGGCGTGTCGGCGGCCGAGGCCGGCTGGATCGTGCAGCGGCTGGCCGAGCTGCTGGGCTGGCCCGGACCCGAGCTGGCCGCGGACTGAAGCAGCGGCCGGGCGCCCGTCAGGCGGGCGCGGCGCGCTTGAGCAGGCTCAGGTAGCCCGGCTGCACTTCCATGCGCGCGGTGGCGCCGCGCCGCTGCAGCAGGCGGTGCGCCTTCGGCAGGCTCCAGCAGGGCAGGCTGGTGAACATGTGGTGCTCGCAGTGGTAGTTGACCCAGTAGGGCGCCACCAGCGCGCGCTCCAGCCAGCCGGCGTGCGTGGTGCGCGCCTGGCGCAGCGGATCGGCCTCGTTCTGCGCCACCAGCGCATGTTCGGCGATGTTGCGCACGCGGCTCACGAGCGGCAGCCAGGTGGCCATCGGCAGCAGCCACATCAGGAGCCAGGCCCACCCATGCCCGGCCAGCGCGAAGGCCAGCAGGCCGAGGCCGTTGCCGGCGAGGAAGCGGCGGTCTTTCGCCAGCTCGCGCCCGAAGGCCTTCAGCGCCGATTCGCCGGGTGCGCGGTGCCGGATGCCTTCGGCGATGTGGCCGAAGCGCTGCTTGTAGAAGGTCTGGCCGCTCAGGTCGCGCACGGCCTTGCGCCACATCGAATCGCGCGTGATCGGGAAGGGCGCGGACAGCACCAGGTCCGGGTCTTCGGTCTGCTGCACGAAGCGGTGGTGCTGCAGGTGGTAGGGCCGGTAGTCGCGCAGCGTGGAGGAGCACAGCCAGTAACCCACCCAGTCGTTGACCCTGCGGCTGCGGTGCAGGCCTGCATGCGCGGCATCATGCATGAGGATGAAGAGACCGAGCTGCCGCGCGCCGACGATCGGCACCATGAGCGGCACGATCCACGGCCACTCGATGCCCGCGAGCATCGCGGCGCCGATGACGCCCCAGCAGTGCGCCACCAGGCACAGGCCCTTCCATGAAGAGCGGGCGGTGAGCGACTGCCACTCCTCGGTGCTGAAGAAGTCCTCGGGTTGGGCGCGGGGTGCGACGGCCATCGGGCCAGTATGCGCCGATGGCCACGCCGCGGCACGCGGAATTCCCCGGGCTTGCCGCCTGGCGGACGCGCCCGCAAACCGGGGCCTCAGTTGTCGATCACCTTGCGGGCGAACAGCTCGAGGTAGTCCATCAGGCGGTTGGCGCCCGCGACGGCCGCGGCCTCGTCGCCGGTTGCGATGCCCTGCGCGAGCTCGAGGTGCGCATTGGCGCCTTCCACGATCTCGCCTTCATGCTGGTAGGCATACCAGAAGCGGCGGCACTGCACGATGACCGGAATCACGGCCTTCACCGCCGAATCGTTATGGCTCGCCTGGTGGTTGACGAGGTCGAGCGCGCGGTCGGCCTGCATGTAGTCGTTCAGGTCGCCGCGATGGGCGGCCTTCACCATCAGCTCGGCACAGCGCACGATCTCCTTGCGCTGCAGCGCGGTGGCGCGGCGCGCCGAGCAGGCCGCAATCAGCCGTTCGAGCACGCGCCGGGTCTGGATCACGTCGAGGTGGTCGGCCAGGTCGATGGTCGACACCAGCAGGCCGCGGCGCGGCTGCTGCACGATGAGGCCGATGGACACCATGCGCATCAGCGCCTCGCGCACCGGGGTGCGGCCCAGGCCGGTGCGCTCGGCGAGGTCGGCTTCGACGATCTGGCTGCCGGGCTCCAGCTGCAGCGTGGACAGCAGCGTCTCGATCGCGTCATAGGCGAGGTCGGCAGCCCGTCGCTTGGGCTGGGGGCGGGGCACGGTCTTCGTGGCGGACATTGTTTTCTTTTGCTGCAGCTGCTTCGGGCTCATTGTCGGTCCACATCCTCATGGCCCGCGAGGCCGGCCAGCGTTGCGATGCGCGCCGGCGAGAGCGGCGGCCGCGGCGCGGGCGGCGTCCAGCCGAACAGGAACTGCGCCGCATCGCCGCACACGCGCCCCTGGCAGGCACCCATGCCGCAGCGGCGATGGAGCTTGGCGTCGATCCAGCCGCTGCAATCCGCCAATGCGGAGAAGGGTACGTCTTCGCAGCGGCATACGAGGGTGCCGGGCTGCGGCATCTGCCTGATGGCGGGGCCGAGGGCGAAGCTTCGGTGCAGCCGCGCCGCAAAGGCATTCCAGCGGGCGCGCTCAGCTTCGTGCGGCTTCGCCGCGCGCTCGCTCCCGACCGCCGCATGGCCGGCGATGGTTCCCTGGACCAGCGCGCGCTCGCTGCCGCCGAAACCGGTGCATTCGCCGGCCGCGTAGATGCCGGGCAGGCTGGTCGCTTGCAACGCATCGACAGCCAGCGCCTGTGCCCCGGCATCCGTGGGCGCGAGGGTGCAGCCCAGCATCCGGCCGAGCTGCGTGTTGGGCACGAGGCCGAAGCCGCAGGCGATGCGGTCGCAGGCGATCTCCACCTCGCGGTCGCCCTGGAGAAGCCGGACCGACTCGACCTGCGCCCCGCCGTGCGCCGAAACGATGCGCGATGAGGTGCGGTACTGCCCATCGGCCAACGTCACCGCCTGCATCGCCTTGCCCGGCCAGCGCAGCAGGCTGGCTGCAAAGCCCGCGACCGCCGCGAACGAGGCCTGCTCGGCAACGCGCACGACCTTGGCGCCCGCCGCGCGTGCGGTGGCCGCGGCGGCCAGCAGCAGAGGCCCGCTGCCCGCGATCACGATGCGTTCGCCTTCGACCGGCAGGCCCGCCTTGATGAGCGCCTGCAATCCCCCCGCGCCCGTGACGCCGGGCAGCGTCCAGCCCGGGAAGGGCAGCAGCAGCTCGCGCGCGCCGGTGCAGAGGATCAGTTTGTTCCACTGCATGCGCCAGCCGCGTTCGGCGTCTTCGAGCAGCAGTTCGTTGCGCGCAGGCGCCGCCACGACGCGCGTGCCGCTGCACACGCGGATGTTGGCATGGCGTTCGAGCGCATCGCGCCAGGTGCGCGCAGCCACGGGCAGCGATGCGCCGGGGCCGTCGCGCCAGATCTGCCCGCCGGGCGCGGGGTTGTCGTCGATCACGGCGATCGATGCGCCGCTCGGCGCAGCGGCCACCGCCGCGGCCATGCCGGCGGGGCCTGCGCCGACGATCAGCAGGTCGCAGTGCTCCAGCGCCAGAGCGGTCATTCCGAGGTCTCCACGCGCATGCCTTCGGCGCAGACCGCCTGGCAGGCGAGCCTGCGCCGGCCGTCGATCAGCACGCGGCATTCCTGGCACACGCCCATGCCGCAGAAAGGCGCGCGCGGCTGGCCCGTGACGGAGGTGCGCGCCACGCCCATGCCGCCGGCCACGCGCAGCGCCGCGGCGACCGAGCTGCCCGCCTTCACGCGGACGGGTTGGCCGTCGATGTGCAGCAGGGTCTGGCCGCTCACTGGTGCACCCTTGGCGCTGCGCTCATGCGCTCCTCCAGCAGGCCGCGCGGCGCATAGGGCGCCGCGTCGAACCCGGGCCCGGCGCCGGTCATCAGCGCTGCGAGCAGGTGCGCGCTGCCCGGCGCGGTGGTCACGCCCAGGCCTTCGTGGCCGACCGCGAGCCAGAGCTTCTCGCGCCACGGGTGCTTGCCCAGCAGCGGCAGCCCGTCGGGCGTGGCGGCGCGCATGCCGGTCCAGGAGCGGACCGCGTTGAGGTCCGCGAGCCCCGGCAGGTAGCCGATTGCGCGCTGCAGCATGCGCGCGAGCATCGGCGCTTCGACGGCCGGATCGGTGGTGCCGAACTGGCGCGAGGAGCCGATCAGCAGCTGGCCCGTGGGCCGCGGCTGCACGTTGAAGGCGACCGAATCGCCGTCGCTGTGGTGCGCGCTGGTCACATAGCCGAGTTCGACGAGCTGGTGGTGCACCGTGCCAGGGTAGCGGTCGGTGATCAACAGGTGGCCCTTCTTGGGACGGATCGGGAGTTCGGGGCACAGCGCCGTCGCTTCGATGCCGTTGGCCAGCACGACCTGCGGCGCGGTGCGGCGGCTGCCGTCGGCAAGCTGCAGCGTGCCGTCGTCTTCAATCGCATCGACCTGCGCGTGCTCGACGCAGATCGCATCGCCGCCCTGCGCGAGCAGCCAGCGCGCCGCGTTCGGCGCATAGAGGATGCCGTCGCCGGGCACTTCGAGCGCGCCAGCGAGGCCTTGGCGCAGCGCGGGCTCGGCGCGTGCGAGCGCAGGCGCATCGAGCAGGCGGCTGTCGATGCCGTGTGCATGCAGCCGCTGCCGCTTGCGCTCGGCCTCGGCCATTTCTTCTTCGTTGGCCGCGATCCAGAGCGTGCCGCAGGCGCTGTACGCGCAGTCTTCGCCCATGCGCGGCACCAGGGCGCGCCACTGCGCGATCGAATGGCGGCTCAACGCAAGTTCGGCCGGGTTGTCGTCCATCACCACGAGGTGGCCCATGCCCGCGCCGGTGGCGCCACCGATGCGCGCGTCGAGCACCAGCACGCGGCGGCCGGCCTGCGCCAGCGCATGCGCGCAGGCGGCACCGACGATGCCGGCGCCGATGACGATCACATCCGAATCCATGCCGGCCGGCGCTAGAGCCGGATTCCCCACCCGAAAGGATCGTTGCCGTCGATCAGCAGCGTCGCTTCGGCGCTGATGTGGGCGCGCCCGCGCAGCGTCGGAATGACCCTGCCGCCATCTTCCAACGCGTAGCTGGCCTCGAAGCGGCTGCCGATCACGCTGGCCTGCGTCCACACTTCGCCCGGCGCGAGCTTGCCGTCGGCCGCGAGGCAGGCGATCTTGGCGCTGGTGCCGGTGCCGCAGGGCGAGCGGTCGTAGGCATTGCCGGGGCACAGCACGAAGTTGCGGCTGTCGGCGCCTTCGTCGTCGGCGGCGAAGAGCTCGATGTGATCGATCTCCGCGCCGTCGGCGCCCCTGATGCCCTGCGCCGCGAGCGCGCGGCGCAGGGCCGCGGCGTAGCCGGTCAGCGCGTCGAGGTTGTCGCTGGCCACGCGCTGGCCGTGCTCGCTCACCAGGAAGAACCAGTTGCCGCCCCAGGCCACGTCGCCGCGCACCGTGCCATGGCCAGGCAGTTCCACCGCCGCCTGGCGCAGATGCCGGTACGCGGGCACGTTGCGCACGCTGACCGAACCATCGGCATGCAGCGTGGCCGTGACGGTGCCCACGGGCGTCTCGATGCGGTGCTGGCCGGCGCCGATGCGCCCCATGTGCGCGAGGCTCGCGACCAGGCCGATGGTGCCGTGGCCGCACATGCCCAGGTAGCCGGTGTTGTTGAAGAAGATCACGCCGGCCGCGGCGTCTTTCGACACGGGCTCGCACAGCAGCGCGCCCACCACCACATCGCTGCCGCGTGGCTCGAGCACGGTGGCCGCGCGCCATTTGTCGTGCCGGTCGGCCAGCAGCGCGCGGCGCTCGGCCATGGAGCCGCCGCCCAGGTCGGGAAACCCGCCGATGACCAGGCGCGTGGGCTCGCCGCCCGTGTGAGAGTCGATGATCTGGATGCGCTGCATGCGGCGTCGTCCGTTCAGTAGCTGGCGATGGGCACCGGGGCCGCGTTCTTGAAGGTGAAGACGGTGATGGGCGCCTGCTTCATGTTGCCCTTGTCGTCGTAGCTGTAGGTGGCGGCCACGCCCTTGTAGGTGTCCTTGTAGAGCTGCGCGCCCACCTTGTCGGGATCGATCGAGTTGGCCTTTTTCATCGACTCGCCGATGAAGAGCACCTGGTCGTAGTAGGAGGCGGCATACGCATCGGGGTCCGCATTGAAGCGCTTCTTGAATTTCTCCTTGAAGGCCGGACCGGTCTGCGCCTTCTCGAGCATGGAGCCGCCCTGCGCGCAGAACACCAGGTCGTTGACCGCGTCGCCGCCGATCTTGCCGGTGGCGGGGCTGCAGACGGTGTCGCCGCCCAGCAGCTTGCCGGGCACGGCGAGCTGCTTCATCTGGCGCGCCATGGGGGCGGCCTGCGGCGCATAGCCGCCGAAGAAAATGGCCTCGGGCGCCTTGGCCTTCATGTTGGTGAGGATGGCGGTGAAGTCCACGGCCTTGTCGGTGGTGAACTCCTGGCCGACCACCGTGAGGCCCTGCTTCTTCGCTTCCTTGGTGAACTCTTCCGCCAGGCCCTGGCCGAAGGCGGTGCGGTCGTCGATCACGCCGACCTTCTTCACCTTCAGCTCCTTGGCCGCATACACGGCCATGCTGGAACCGATCTGGTTGTCGCTCGCGATGATGCGATAGAGGTTCTTGTAGCCGCCCTGCGTGACCTTCGGGTTGGTGCCCACGGTGGAGACCATGGTGCCGCCGTCGGCATAGATGCGCGAGGCAGGGATGGCCACGCCCGAGCAGTACGGGCCCATGACGTACTTGACGCCGTCGTCCACGAACTTCTGCGCCACGCTCACGCCGGTCTTGGCATCGCACTGGTCGTCTTCGGACACCAGTTCGAACTTCAGCGTCTTGCCGCCGACGACGAGTTTCTTCGCATTGAGCTCCTCGATGGCGAGGCGCACGCCGTTTTCATTGTCCTTGCCCGCGAAGGCATTGGGACCCGAGAGCGGCCCGCTGTGGCCGATCTTGACGACCTGCTCCTGCGCATTCGCCAGGCCAGGGATGGCAAGTGCCACGAGGCCGACGACGCCGAGAAGTGGAACCATGCTTGCTTTTGTCTTCATGCTTCTTCCTGGGTTGGAACAATGAAAAGAGCGGTTATTACATGACCGACCGGTACTGCGCTGGCCGCGTGGCCAGCGCCTTCTTCACGATGGCCTCGATGGCCGCGCGCTCATTGCCGATGAGCGGCAGCCGCGGGCGTCGCATGTGCTCGCTGCCCACGCCCACCAGCACGTCGATCAGCTTGAGGTTCTGCACCAGCTTGGTCGACACGTCCAGGTGCAGCATCGGCGTCATCCACTGGTAGAGCTTCAGCGCCTCGGCGAACTTGCCCGCCTTCATCAGGTCGTACAGCGCCACCGTCTCGCGCGGGAAGGCGCAGCCCACGCCTGCCAGCAGGCCGTCGCAGCCCAGCGCCAGGCCTTCGTAGGCCAGGTCGTCCACGCCCAGGAACAGCTGGTAGCGATCGCCCACCGTGTTGCGCAGATCCGTGATGCGGCGGATGTCGTCCGAGCTTTCCTTGATGGCCGCGATCCATTCGCAGTCCGCGAGCTCCAGCATGTGCTCGGGCTTCAGGTCCACCCGGTAGGCCACCGGGTTGTTGTAGACCATGATGGGTTTTTGCGCCGAATTGGCGATGGTGCGCACATTGAGCATGGCCTCGCGCGCGTCGGCCACGTAGATCACCGAGGGCATCACCATGAAGCCGGCCACGCCGAGCTTGTTGGCGCCGTCCACGTAGCGCAGCGCCTCGCGCGTGCTGGTTTCCGACACATTGGCCAGCACCGGGATGCGGCCGTCGGCCGCTTCCAGCGCGATCTTCGCCACCTGCAGCTTCTCTTCGAGCGTGAGCGTGCTGGCTTCGCCCAGCGAGCCGCAGGTCACGAGGCCGTGGATGCCGTTGCGGATCTGGAAGTCGATATGCCGCGCGGTGCCTTCGGCATCGATGCTTTCGTCGGCGTGGAACTTGGTGGTGATGGCGGGGAAGATGCCTTGCCAGCGGGGTTGGGTCACGTGAGCGCTCCTGGATGTGCGGTGGGGAAGGGTCCTACTTTAAATATATTGATGATATATCGTCAAGATATGTGTAGGGGACGCACTCTTTCGGAGTTAAGGGCTTCTGTGATATCGGGGCACAGACGGGACCTTCGGGGCGCGATCACGCCGACGGGGTACCTTGCTCCGCGAATGTCCCCCGGCCTGCGGCCTCCTCCTTTATTTCGCTGCGCAAGGCACCCCATCGGCGTGCTCGTGTTCAGAGCACGGGTTGATCAGCCGCGAACCAACAGCGTGCCCTGTGCACAGGGCATCGGGTGCTCCCCGCAGCGAAATCAAGGAGGAGGCCGCAGGCCGGGGGACATTCGCGGAGGGGAGTACCCGGTGGCCTGTGCACGCGCCCCGAACAAGAGCGCCCCGAACAAGAGCGCCAAGAACAACAGCACAAGATCAGTCGATCTTCGCCCCCGAAGCCTTCACCACCGCGCCCATCGCATCCCAATCGGCACGCAGCAGCTTCTGGAACTCCTCGGCGCTTTGCGTGCGCGGCTCCACGCCCAGGCGCTTGAAGCGCTCCTGGATCGCCGGATCGGACAGCACCTTGTTGGTGGCCGCGTTGAGGCGCTCGACCTCGGCCTTGGGCGTGCCCGCCGGCGCGAGCAGGCCGATCCATGAATCGAAGGCGTAGCCCGGCAGGCCGCTCTCGGCCACCGTCGGCAGGCTGGGCAGGAACGGGCTGCGCGCCTGGCCGGTGGAGGCGAGCAGCTTCATGCGCGGATCGGCCTGGAAACCCATCACGCCGATGCTCGACGAGATCACGGCCTGCACGCGGCCCGCGAGCACCTCGTTGACGGCCTCGCCGGTCGACTTGGTCGGGATGTGCGTCATCTGCAGCCCGGCCTTGGCGAGGAACGACGCCATCGCCAGGTGCGTGGCGCTGCCGTTGCCGGCCGAGGCGTAGTTGTACTTGCCCGGATTGGCCTTGACCTCCTTGATGAAGTCCGCCGTGTTCGACACGTTGAGCCCGCTCGAGACCGCCAGCGCGTAGCCCGCGTTGCCGATGTTGGCCACGCCGACGAAATCCTTCAGCGGGTCGTACGACAGCTTGCTGTACAGGAAGCCCGCGATGTTGTGGCTCGCGGCCGCGAGCACCAGCGTGTTGCCGTCCGGCGGCGCCTTGGCCACCGCCGCCGCGCCCACCGTGCCGCCCGCGCCCGCGCGGTTCTCGACGATGGCGCTGGCGTTGAGCGCCGCGCCCAGTTCGGCGTTGAAGGCGCGCGCCACCGTGTCCTGCACCGCGCCCGTGCCGAAGGGCACGACGATGTGGATCACGCGCTGCTGCGCGTGCACGGGCGCAAGGGCGCCGAGTGCCGCGGCGGCTGCAAGGGCAGCGAGCGAACGCCGGGTGAACAGGGTGGAGGTCATCGGGTTGGCCGCTTTCATCATCGTCGTTGCAGTGGAAAACTTCTTCGCTCAGCCGCCCGACGGCAGCCAGCGCTGCACCAGCTTCACGAAGTAGCTGGCGCCGATCGGAATGATCTCGTCGTTGAAGTCGAACGAGGTGTTGTGGATGATGCAAGGGCCGGGCCCGTGGCCGTCGAGCCGGTGGTCGCCGTCGCCATTGCCCAGGAACGCATAGCAGCCGGGCCGCGCGAGCAGCATGTGGGCGAAGTCCTCGGCGCCCATCACGGCAGGGAAGTTGTCGGTGACCATGCCGTCGCCCACCACCTCGCGCATCACGCTGGCGGCAAAGCGCGCCTCGGCCGGGTGGTTGACCACCGGCGGCGAGGAACGGTTGAAGAAAACCTCGGCCGTGCAGCCGTGCGCGGCGGCCACGCCGGCCGCCACTTCGCGCAGCCGCGCCTCGATCTTGTCGATCGCCTCGATGGAGAAGGTGCGGATGGTGCCGCCGACCGTGGCCACATCGGGAATCACGTTGGGCGCATCCGAGCCCTGCAGCTGCGTGACCGCAAGCAGGGCGCGCTCGGTGCTCGGAATGGTGCGCGGCACGATGGTCTGCAGCTGCTGCGCGAGCGTGACCACCGCGGCCACGGGGTCGATGCCGGTGTGCGGCATCGAGGCATGCGTGCCGCGCCCATGCATGGTGATCCTGTAGGTGTTGCTCGACGCCATCAGCGCGCCTTCGTTGAGCGCGAAGCGGCCCACGTCGCCGACGGGAAAGTTGTGCAGCGCAAAGACCGCGTCGCACGGGAAGCGCTCGAACAGGCCGTCCTGGATCATCTTCTTCGCACCGGCCTTGCCCATCTCCTCGGCCGGCTGGAAGATGAAATGCACGGTGCCGTCGAAGTCGTCGGGCCCCTGCTGCGACAGGTGCCAGGCGGCGGCCAGCAGCATGGTGGTGTGGCCGTCGTGGCCGCAGGCGTGCATGCGGCCGGCATGGGTGGACTTGTGGGCGAACTCGTTGGCCTCGTGCAGCGGCAGCGCATCCATGTCGGCGCGCAGGCCGATGGTGCGCGTGCCGGTGCCCTTGCGCAGCACGCCGACCAGGCCGGTGCCGGCAATGCCGCGGTGCACCTCGATGCCCCATTCGGCAAGCAGGCCCGCCACCTTTTCGGAAGTGCGGTGCTCCTCGAAGCCGAGTTCGGGATGGGCGTGGATGTCGCGCCGGATGTCGACGAAGCGGGAGGCGTGGGCGGCAAAGGAATCGACGATGTTCATGATGGCAAGGGTCGTGGGGGCGAACGATTCTGGCGCAAGGCGGCGATCGGCGCCATGCGATCGGTCAGAGGCCGGCCAGCACCTGGTCCAGCGTCTCGACCAGCAGGTCGGCATGGGCTTCGGAAAACACCAGCGGCGGGCGGATCTTGAGCGTGCTGGCATGTTCGCCGGTGGCGCTCAGCAGCACCTGCCTCTCGCGCAGGCCGTTGACGATGCGCGCGGTTTCCGCGGTGGCGGGCGTGCGGACGCGGCGGTCCGTGACGAGCTCCACGCCCACGAACAGGCCCGCGCCGCGCACGTCGCCGATCAGCGCATGGCGCTCGGCGAGCTTCGCGATCTGCGCACGCAGGTAACGGCCGACGCGCTGCGCGTTGGCCATCAGGCCTTCGCGCTCGATCACGTCGAGCACCGCCATGCCCGCGGCCATCGAGACCGGGTTGCCGCCGAAGGTGTTGAAGTAGCGGCACTCGCGGCCGAAGGCGGCCAGCACCCCGGGCCGCACCGCAAGGCCGGCCAGCGGATGGCCGGCGCCGAGCGGCTTGCCCATGGTGACGATGTCGGGCACCACGCCATGCCGCTGGAAGCCCCAGAACGCGTCGCCGGTGCGGCCGAGGCCGGGCTGCACTTCGTCGGCGATGAAGAGGCCGCCGGCCTCGCGCACCGCGTCCACCGCCTCGGCCATGAAGCCGGGCGGGTCGGTGAAGATGCCGTCGCTCGAGAACACGGTGTCGACCATCAGGGCGGCCGGGCGCATGCCCTGCGCCTTGAGGTCGGCGATGGCCTCGCGCACGCCGTTCGCGAACGCGCGGCCCAGCTCGCCGGGCGCGATGCGGTAGCTGTCGGGCGCGGGCACGGTGCGCACTGCGTCGCCAAGCTGCACGAACTTGCCGAGCGAAGGCGAGGCCTCGGCAATCGACGCGGTGACGCCGTGGTACGCGAAGCGCGTGACGATCAGCCCCTCGGCCTTGGTGTGCGCGCGTGCGATGCGCATCGCCAAATCATTGGCCTCGCTGCCGGTGCAGGTGAACATCGCGTGCGCGAGTTCGGCCGGCAGGGTGGCGAGCAGCCGCTCGGCGTAGTCGAGCACGCCCTCGTGCAGGTAGCGCGTGTGGGTGTTGAGCACGCCGGCCTGGCGCGCGATGGCCTCGACCACGTGCGGATGGCAATGGCCGACGGAGGCGACGTTGTTGTAGGCGTCGAGATGGGGCCGGCCCTCGGCGTCGTACAGCCACACGCCTTCGCCGCGCACCGGGTGCAGCGGCGTGTCGTAGAACAGGCGGTAGGCCGGGCCGAGCACGCGCGCGCGACGCTCGACGAGGGCCTGGGTCGAAGGGGCGAGGGAAGTCATGGGCGGTCTCTCAGAGCTTCAGCGCGCGGCGAAAGGCTGCTGTCGCCGCGGCACTGCCGACGCGCTCGCAGGCCTGCAGCCGCGCCCACGACAGCGGGTTGTTGCGCAGCAGGTAGGGCGCGTTCTCGGGATAGCGCGCGGCGCGCCAGCCGCTGATGGCCACCACCATCACGAGCCGCGCCGTGATCAGGTCGAACAGCACGCCGGCCTCGGCCGTCGACAGCGGCCGCACCGCGTGGTACGCGGCGACCAGCGGCACGATGGCCGCGAGCGGATCGTCGCCCGTGCCGGCCTGGTAGGCGGCGGCCACGGCCAGGTCGTTGATGCACGGCGCGCGCACCATGTCGCCGAAGTCGAGGATCGCGGCGATGCGGTCGGTGTCGGCCGGGTCGACCAGCAGGTTGTAGATGTTGAAGTCGTTGTGGATCGGCTGCGCGGGCAGCGTGCGCAGCACCGGCCTGGCATCGCGCTCGAAACGGTCGAGCGCGGCGGCGGCCAGCGCGCGGCGCTCCGGCTCGGCGATGTGCGCGAGCAGGCCGCGCACGCTGTCGGCGCGCTGCAGGTCCCAGGGCAGCGGCAGCTCGCCGGCCGGGTGCTCGAAGCCCGCGAGCGCGAGGTCGAGCCGGGCCAGCATGCGCGCGAGGTTCTGCTGCTGCCGCGGCGTGCGCGGCGCCTCGGGCAGCGGCAGGCCGGGCAGGTAGCTGAAGAGGCGCACCACGCGCGGCAGGCCGTCGCCCGGGTCGCAGATGAAGGAGGCGGCGCCCTCGCGCGTCGGCACGATGCGCTGCACCGGCAGGCCGGGGTCGGTGGTCGCGAGGTGCAGCAGGGCCTGGGTCTGGAAGTCGGCGACCAGCGCGGTCTCGGCCGGGTGCGAGATCTTCAGCATGAAGCGGGCGCCGTCGGTGGCGCGCTCGAGCCGGTAGTTGCGGTCACGCTCGCCGGTCAGCGGCTTCATCTCGCCTTCGATGCCGTAGCGCTCGCGCGCGAGCTCGCGCACCCAGGCGTCGTCGAGCGCGGGCGAGGCTTCGCTGAGCACCTGCGCGTCGGCGAACTCTGCATTCGTCATGCGACGCTCTCGAAACCGCGCAGCGCACTCGCAATGTTCGGCCCCAGGTCGTCGGAAAGGTAGCCGCCTTCCTGCACCAGCACCGTGGGCAGCCCCAGGCGCGCGATCTCGGCCAGCAGCACGGCGAAGCCGGCGGTCTGGATCTTCATGCCCTTGTAGGGATCGCGCTCGTGCGCGTCGAGCCCCAGCGCCACCACGAGTGCGTCGGGCGCATAGGCACGGATGCTGTCGCAGGCATCGCGCAGCGCGGGCAGGTAGCCGTCGATGTCAGTGCCCAGCGGCAGCGGCTTGTTGATGTTGTAGCCCAGGCCTTCGCCTTCGCCGCGCTCGTGCGCGTGGCCGATGAAGAAGGGCGTGAAGTTGCGCGGGTCGCCGTGCAGCGAGATGGTCAGCACGTCGGCGCGGCGGTAGAAGATCCCCTGCGTGCCATTGCCGTGGTGCACGTCGATGTCGAGGATGGCCACGCGGTCGTGCACGCCGCGCAGGTGCTGCGCGGCAATGGCCACGTTGTTGAGGTAGCAGAAGCCATTGGCGCGGTCGGCGTACGCGTGGTGGCCGGGCGGCCGGCACAGCGCATAGGCCGCGCGCTCGCCACCGAGCACGAGCTGCGCCGCATGCGTGGCCATGTTCGCCGAGGCGATGGCGGCCTCCCAGGTGCGCGCGCCGATGGAGCAGGCGTTGTCGCCCATGTGGAAGCCGGCCTGGCCGACCACGCTGTCGGGGTAGGTGCAGGGCTGGCCCGGGAAGGGGTGGATGTTGGGCATCACTTCTTCCGACGGGTCGTCCAGCAGCTGCCAGCGCGCGTAGGCGGTTTCGAGGAAGCGCAGGTACTCGGGCGTGTGGATGGCGGCGCGCGGGCCGGCGCCGAAGTCGCGCGTGGCGACGATCTCGTGGCCTTCCTGCTGCACCGCCTCGAGCAGGCGGAATGCACGCTCGGGCTGCTCGTTGCTGCGCTTGAGCTTGCCGCGCACCATGAAGAGCTGCGGGTCGTGGTCCTTGTGGGTATCGCTGTAGACGACTTTCATCGGTGTGTCTCTCCGGTCTCAGGCATGGGCGGGAAGGGGCGCGGCGCCGTGCTGCTTCATGAACAGCGCGCGCACGTGCTGCCAGGCGTCTTCCAGGTGCACGCGCATCGCGGCCTTGGCGGCCTCGGGGTCGCGGCGCACCAGCGCATCGACGATGGGGCGGTGGGTCTCGGCCATGGCGGTGGGGTCGTGGTAGACCGCGTCGATCAGCGCGATGATCATCTGCATCTCGGTCTGCGTGTTCATGAAGATGCGGTGCAGGTGCGCATTGCCCGACAGCTCGCAGATCAGCGTGTGCAGCGCCAGGTCGTTGGCGATGCGGTGGTGCTGCGGCTGCGTGTTGGCCTCGCGCACCATGGCCTCGACCAGCGCCTGCACGCGCGCGATGCCCGCTTCGTCGGCCTTGCGGCAGGCCAGCTCGATGGAGGTGAGTTCGAGGCTCAGGCGCACCTCGAACAAATCGTCGATCTCCTGCACGCTGATGGTCCGCACCGCGAAGCCGTGGCGCGGTTTGGCCACCAGCACGCCCTGGCGTTCGAGCCGCCGCGCCGCCTCGCGCACCGGCGCGCGGCTCACGCCCATGCGGCGCGCGATGTCGGCCTCGACGATGCGGCTGCCGGGGGCCAGCCGTCCTTCGACGATGGCGCGCGTCAGCTGGGCCTCGACCAGCCCGACGAGGTCGGTCGACTCGACCGACTCGAACAGGGCCGCGTCGGCAGAAGGAGGAGTTGTTATGGAAGTTGCCATGTTGCTTGTCTCGTCATTGGGATGCTGCGCCAGGGGCGATTCTTCACCGGATGGCGTCCGGCGCGGCCGGTGCGCTCTTCAGGCCCCGCCCCGCGCGCGCCAGGTAGATGCCCGCAGCCATGATCAGCGCGATGCCGGCCATCGCGATCGCGTCGGGCGGCCGGCGGAACCAGAAGGTGCTGAAGGCCACGGCCAGCAGCAGCTGGAAGTAGTTGAGCGGCGCGAGCGTCGAGGCCTCCACGCGCTCGAAAGCGGCCAGCAGCAGCCATTGCGCCGCCGCGCTGCAGGCGCCGCCCGCGAGCAGCAGCGCCACGTCGCCCCAGGGCGGCTGCTGGGCCGGCAGGAAGAAGGGCGCAGGCAGCAGCGTGACGACGAAGCAGGCCAGCGCGGTCCAGGCGTACTGCACCGGCCCCGCGACCAGGCCCGCGAGCCGCCGCGTGAGCAGCTGGAAGATGGCGTAGCAGACGGCGGCCACGGCCATCAGCACCGTGCCGAGCAGCGGCAGGTCGGCCCCCGGCCGCACGATCAGCAGCATGCCGCCGAAGCCGACCGTCACCGCCACCCAGCGGCTGCGCCGCACCTGCTCGCCCAGCAGCCACGGCGACAGCGCCACCATCAGGAGCGGCGCGGTGAAGTAGATGGCCGTGGCCTCGGCCAGCGGCATCCAGATCAGCGCGGTCATGAAGCAGGTGGCCACCGTCGCGAGCATCAGGCCGCGCAGCAGCAGCAGGGGCTTGTGCGGCGTGCGCCACATGCGCAGGTCGCCATGGCGCAGCAGCATCGCGAAGGCAATGCCGCTCACCGCGACATAGCGCATCACGTTGACGAAGGGCGCCGGGTAGAACTGCAGCATGTACTTGCAGAACGCGTCGTAGGAGGCAAAGGCCACCAGCGCGCAGAAGAACAGCGCCACGCCGGCGCGCCTGGAGCCCGCCGGACGCAATGAGAGAGCCGTGGCGGCGGTGCTCATCGCGCGGCCTGGAAGCCCCGCAGGAAGTTGTCGAGCGCGGGGCCGATGGCCTCGACCATGTAGCCGCCTTCCTGCACGATCACCGTGGGCAGCTTCAGCGCGCCGACGCGCTCGCCGATGTGGCGGTAGGCGTCGAGGTCGAGCTTGAGCACGCTGATGGGGTCGTCCTTGTAGCTGTCGAAGCCGAGCGCGAGCACCAGCGCCTTGGGCGCGAATTCGCGCAGCGCGGCCGCGCCTTCATCCACCGCCTGCAGGAACGCCGCGTTGTCCGCGCCGTGCGCAAGCGGCAGGTTCAGGTTGAAGCCTTCGCCCGCGCCCGTGCCGCGCTCGTGCGCGTAGCCGGTGTAGAACGGGTAGTAGCCCGAGGGATCGGCATGCGTCGACACGGTCAGCACGTCGCCGCGCGCATAGAAGATGTTCTGCGTGCCGTCGCCGTGGTGCGCATCGACGTCGAACACCGCCACGCGGCCGTGCCGCCCGCACAGCCGCTCTGCCGCGATGGCGCTGTTGTTGATGTAGCAGAAGCCTCCCGCGCGGTCGCGGTGCGCGTGATGGCCCGAAGGGCGGCACAGCGCGTAGGCCGCGTCGCCGCTTTCCAGCACCGCATCCGCGGCGGCCACCGCGGTATGGGCCGAGCGCAGTATCGAGCGCCAGGTGTGCGGGCCGAGCGGGCACGAGAGGTCGCTGATGTAGTAGCCCGTGCGCGCCACCAGCGAGGGCGAAGGACAGGGCGCGCGCGCCACGCCCGGCGTGCCGTTGTAGTACGGCGAAAGATTCGGCAGCACCTCGATGCCGGGCTCCACGCCGGGCACCTTCAGTTCGCGCCACAGCGCGTAGGCGGTTTCGAGGTAGTCGAGGTAGTCGGCGCTGTGCACGGCTTCGAGCGGCGCGCGGCCATAGTCCCGCGGCTCGGCCAGCGCAATGCCGCGCAGGGCCAGCGCGTCGCGCAGCGCATGCGCGCGGCTTGGCAGGTCGGTCGGCTTGCAGAGGCGGCCCAGCCGCATGAACTGCTGCGGATCGTGCAGCAGCTGCTCGTCGGTGAAGAAGGCCTTCACGCGAAGCTTTCCTCGAAGATTGCCATCGCGCGGCCGAAGCGCGCGAACATGTCGTCGATCTGTCCGGCCGTGATGATGAGCGGCGGGCAGAAGGCAATGGAATCGCCCATCGCGCGCACGATGAGCCCCTGCGCCAGTGCGAGCTCGGCCAGGCGGGCGCCGGCCTTCTGCGCGGGACCGAAGGGCGTGCGCTTCGCGGGATCGGCATACAGCTCGATGGCGCCGATGAGCCCCACGCCACGCACCTCGCCGACGTACCTGCGCCCGGCGTGGGCCTGCAGCCCCTTCTGGAATTGCGGCACCAGCGACTGCACGT
This sequence comes from Variovorax sp. VRV01, assembly GCF_014852545.1. Taxonomy (NCBI): domain Bacteria; kingdom Pseudomonadati; phylum Pseudomonadota; class Betaproteobacteria; order Burkholderiales; family Comamonadaceae; genus Variovorax; species Variovorax sp. VRV01. Next base: position 181,433 of record NZ_JACVBS010000010.1, on the reverse strand, counting down.
GCGCGAGGATGTTCTCGTCCTCGTAGACCTTGAGCGTCTCGAGCGCGATGGCGCAGGCCACCGGATGGCCCGAGTAGGTGAAGCCGTGGCCGAAGGTGCCGATCTTTCCGCTGTTGGCGGCCACCGCCGCATGCACTTTCTCGTTGACCATCACGGCCGAGATCGGCACGTAGCCCGAGGACAGCGCCTTGGCCGCGGTCAGGATGTCGGGCCTGAGGCCGAAGGTGGTGGAGCCGAACATCTGGCCGGTGCGGCCGAAGCCGCAGATCACCTCGTCGGCAATCAGCAGCACCTCGTATTTCGCGAGCACCTTCTGGACCTTGTCGAAGTAGGTGGCCGGCGGCACCAGCACGCCGCCCGCGCCCATCACGGGTTCGGCGATGAAGGCGCCGACCGTCTCGGGGCCTTCGTCGAGGATGCGCTGCTCGAGCGCAGCGGCCAGCCGCGTCGCGAAGTCTTGCTCGCTCTCGCCGGCCTCGGCGTAGCGGAAATGGTGCGGGCAGTCGACGTGCAGGATGCGGTCGATCGGCAGGTCGAAGTCGCGGTGGTTCGGCACCAGGCCGCTCAGGCTCGCGGCCGCGACGGTGACGCCGTGGTAGGCGTTGCGGCGCGCGATGATCTTCTTCTTTTCGGGCTTGCCGATGGCATTGTGGTAGTACCAGACCAGCTTGACCGCCGAGTCGTTGGCCTCCGAACCCGAGTTGGCGAAGAACACCTTGGACATCGGCACCGGCGCCAGCGACAAGAGCTTTTCGGCCAGCGCGATCGCGGCCGGATTGGAGCGGCCGTTGAACGTGTGGTAGTACGGCAGCCCGTGCAGCGCCCCGCTGCCGGCCTTGGCCAGGCGTGCGTTGCTGAAGCCCAGCGAGGCGCACCACAAGCCCGACATTGCTTCGAGATAGCGGCGGCCCTGGTCGTCCTCCACGAAGATGCCGTCGCCGCGCTGGATCACCAGCGGGCCGAGCTGCGGATGGGTCGCGAGGTTGGTGAAGGGATGGAGATGCGCGGCGATGTCGTTGGCGGCGTTCTCCGCGTGCGTGCTGGCGTTCATGAAGTCGGTTCCGGTTTGTGGGGAGTTCAATAGCCGCGCGCCAGGTCGACCTGGTTCGCGGGGCGCCGTCCCTCGCGCACCGACGCGAGGTTGTCGAGCGTCTGGCGGGCGATCACGAGGCTGTCGGTGCGCGTGGCGATGTGCGGCGTGACGAGGATGCGCGGGTCGCCCCAGAACGGATGCTCCGGCGGCAGCGGCTCTTGCGAAAAGGCATCGAGCGTGGCCGCCGAGAGCTGGCCCGCGTCGAGCGCCGGCTGCAGGTCGGCCTCGACCAGGTGGTCACCGCGGCCGACGTTGACCAGGTGCGCGCCGCGCGGCAGCTTGGCGAACAGCGCGGCATCGAGAAAGCCGTGCGTCTCTGCGGTCAGCGGCAGCAGGCACACCAGCGTGTCGCAGCCCGAGAGGAATTCGTCGAGCTGCGCGGCGCCGTGGAAGCCCTCGACGCCGGCCGGCAAGGCCTCTTTCGCGCTGCGGCTCCAGCCGCGCACCGGGTAGCCGATGGCGGCCAGCGCTTCGGCGCAGGCCATGCCCAAAGTGCCCAGGCCGGCAATGCCCACGCGATGGTGGCGCGGCGACACGATCGGCTGCTCCTCCCACCGGCGGGCGGCGGAACTCGCGACGTAGGCCCGCATGCCGCGATGCTGCTGCACCACGGCCCAGCAGACATAAGCCTTCATGCCGGCCGCCATGCCGGTGTCGACGATGCGGCACAGCGGCACCTGGCGCGGCAGTTCCGCGTCGGCCGTGATGTGCTCGATGCCCGCGGCCAGCGACTGCACGAGCCGCAGCTTCGGCATCCGGGCGAGCAGGCCGTGCGGCGGAAACCAGCAGACGGCCGCATCGATCTGGTCGAGCGCACCGAGCTCTGCGCCCAGGCGCAGGTCGATGCCGGGATGGGCCTCGCGGAAGGCCGCGGCGAGGTATTCCATGTCCAGCACCTCGCTCAGGATCGCCACGCAAGGCGTGCCGCCTTTGTCGTTCAGCGCCATCACGCGACCAGCGCCTCGGCCGGCGACGCGGCGGACACCAGCCGCGGCACCGCCTCGATCAGCTTGCGCGTGTAGGCATGCTTCGGATCGCCGAGCACCTTGTGCGTCTCGCCGTATTCGACGACTTCGCCGCGCTGCATCACCGCGATGTGGTCGCACATCTGGCCGGCCACGCGCAGGTCGTGCGTGATGAAGACCATCGCGAGCTGGAACTGCTCGCGCACCTGCGCGAAGAGTTCGAGCACCTGCGCCTGCACCGACACGTCGAGCGCCGACACCGGCTCGTCGGCCACCAGCAGTTCGGGCTGCATGGCGAGCGCGCGGGCAATGCCGATGCGCTGGCGCTGCCCGCCCGAGAACTCGTGCGGATAGCGCTCGGCCGCGTCGGCGCCCAGGCCGACGAGCTTGAGCAGCTCCATCGCGCGCGCCATGGCTTCGGCCTTGCCCACGCCCTGCGCGATCGGCCCGCCCGCGATGGCCGCGCCCACGCGGTGGCGCGGGTTCAGCGAGGCGTACGGGTCCTGGAACACCATCTGTATCCTGCCCGCGGCCTCGCGCCGGAAGGCGGGGCCCTGCGACAGGCTGCGGCCCTTGAAGAGGATGCGGCCGCTGTCGAACGGCGAGAGCCCCACCAGGCAGCGGCCCACGCTCGACTTGCCCGAGCCCGATTCGCCGACCAGCCCCAGCGTTTCGCCGCGGCGCAGCTCGAAGCTGACGTTCTTCGCGGCCTGCACCGAGCGGCCGCGCTTGAAGAGGCCGTTGCCCGAGGTGTAGGTCTTGCACAGGTCCTGCACCTGCAGCACGCGCGTGACTTCGCCCGTGGGCGTGTCGCGCTCGGCATTGCCGGTGGGAATGGCTGCGATGAGCTTGCGCGTGTACGGGTGCTGCGGCGCATCGAGCACCTGGCGCACCGGCCCGGCCTCGACCACCTTGCCGGTCTGCATCACGACCACATGGTCGGCAATTTCGGACACCACGCCGAAGTCGTGCGTGATGAACAGCACCGCCGTGCCGCGGCGCTGCTGCAGCTCGCGGATCAGCGCGAGGATCTGCGCCTGCGTGGTCACGTCGAGCGCGGTGGTCGGCTCGTCGGCAATCAGCAGCACGGGCTCCAGCACCAGTGCGCAGGCGATCATCACGCGCTGGCGCTGGCCGCCCGAGAGGCGGAACGGATAGGCGTCGATCAGCAGCTCCGGATCGGGCAGGCCCACGTCGGCCAGCGCGGCCAGGATGCGCCGCCGCTTCTCGGCCGCGGGCACGCTGCCGTGCGCGTCGAAGACTTCGCCGATCTGCTCGCCGATGCGCATGACCGGGTTCAGCGCCGTCATCGGCTCCTGGAACACCATGCCGATGCGGCGGCCGCGCAGCTCGCGCATCTGCGGCTCGCTGAGCTGCAGCAGGTCGCGGCCTTCGAAGAGGATCTGCCCCGCCACTGGCTCGACGTGCGGGCGCGGCAGCAGGCCCATCACGGCGTTGGCGATCATCGACTTGCCCGAGCCCGATTCGCCGACCACGCACAGCGTCTGCCCCGGCAGCACTGACAGCGTGGCGCCGTCGACGGCCAGCGCGCGGTCCGCGCCCCTGGGCAGGCGGATGCCCAGGCCGACGACGTCGAGCACCGGCTGCACCGGCTTCATGGGTGTGACGGTGGCGCTCATTTGCCCCTCCCGTCGAGCCGCGTGTTGAGCCCGTCGCTGAGACCCTCGCCCACCAAGTTGAGCGCGAGCACGGTCAGCACGATGGCCAGGCCCGGGAACAGCGCCATCCACCAGGCCTGGCGCAGCACGGTGCGCGCCGCGCCCACCATGTAGCCCCAGCTCATCTGGTTCGGATCGCCCAGGCCGAGGAAGCTCAGGCTCGACTCCAGCAGGATGGCCGTGGCCGTCATGAGCGAGGCCATCACGATGATGGGCGACATGGCGTTGGGCAATATCTGCGTGAGGATGATGCGCGGCGTCGACTGGCCCGCGAGCAGCGCGGCCTGCACGAAGTCGCGCTGGCGCAGCGTGAGGAACTCGCTGCGCACCAGCCGCGCCACCGGCGGCCACGAGACGATGGCAATGGCCACTACGATCGAATTGACCGAGGGCTGGAAGATCGCCACCAGCACGATGGCGAGCGCGAAGCTCGGCACGGCCTGGAACAGCTCGGTGAAGCGCATCAGCGCCGCGTCGATCCAGCCGCCGAAGTAGCCCGCAATGGCGCCGAGCGTCACGCCGATCAGCAGCGCCACCACGGTCGACACCAGCCCGATCAGGAGCGAGATGCGCGCGCCGTAAATCACGCCCGAGAGGATGTCGCGGCCCAGCGTGTCGGTGCCGAGCGCGAAGCCGGGCTCGGTCCACGGCCGCAGGAACGGCTGTTCGACCATGTTCCATGGATCGTTGGTCGCGACCCATGGGCCGATGATGGCGACGACGGCCACCAGCACCAGCACGGCCATGCCGAGCACGGCGCCCTTGTTGCGGCAGAAGCGCCGCCAGAATGGACTTTGCAGCAGGGTCATAGCTCGATGCGGGGATCGACCAGCGTGTAGACGAGGTCGGTGATGAGGTTGAACAACACGGCCATGGCCGCGGTCACGAGGAAGGCGCCGAGCAGCAGGTTGTAGTCGCGCTGCAGCAGCGCGTCGAACATCAGGCGGCCGATGCCGGGCCAGGCAAACACGGTCTCGGTCAGCACCGCGCCGCCGATCATTCCGCCGGCCTGGATGCCGGCGAGCGTGACCACCGGCAGCAGCGCATTGCGCAGCACGTGCGCGCGCAGGATGCGGCCGGGCTTCACGCCCTTGGCGCGCGCGGTCTTCACGAAGTCCATCTGCGCCACCTCGAGCATGGCGGCGCGCGTCATGCGCGCATACACCGCCATGTAGAAAAGCGCGAGCGTCAGTGCCGGCAGCATCAGGTGGCCCGCGATGTCCCAGGCCAGCGCCAGGCCGGTGGCGCCGGAGCCCACGGTGCTGAAGCCGAAGCCCGGCAGCCAGTCGAGCTGCACCGTGAACACCAGCACCGCCATCAGCGCGAGCCAGTAGAGCGGCGTGGCATAGAAGATGAGCGCCACCACAGTGATCGAGCTGTCGACCCAGGTGCCGGCACGCCGCGCGGCCAGCGCGCCCAGCGTGATGCCGAACAGCAGCGACAGCGCGAACGCCGTGCCCGTGAGCAGCAGCGTGGCGGGCAGCCGGTCCATGATGAGCTTCAGCACCGGCTGCTGCTGCCGGTACGAGAAGCCCAGGTCGAGTTGCACTACCTTGCCGACGTAGGTGGCGAGCTGCGTGGTGATCGGCTGGTCGAGCCCGAACTGCGCGCGCAGCTGCGCCACGAACTGCGGATCGGACGCGCCCGCCTCGCCCGCCAGCACCGACACCGGATCACCCGGCGCGGCGCGCACCAGCATGAAGTTGACCGTGGCGATCAGCAGGATCGCCAGCAGGCCCTGCATCACGCGGCCCAGCATGAACTGCGTACGTTTCATCGGCGGCTCCTGTGAGGTGGCGTGCGCAGGCTGGCCGTCATGCGAGCGTTGCCGTACCGAGGCTGTCGTTCAGGCCGATGCCCGAGCTGATGATGTTGTTCAGCTTGGTGCGGTACAGCGTCGGAAAGTTGAGCTCGTGCAGCCAGGCGACGGGCACCTCGTCGAGCAGGATCTTCTGCACCTGCAGGTAGATGGCCCTGCGCTTCTCGGGGTCGCTCTCCTTCGCGCCGGCGTCGAACAGCTCGTCCACCTTCGGGTTCGAGTAGCCCTCGACGTTGTTGAAGGGCGAGCCCTTGGCGATGTTGGCGGTGGTGTAGTTGCGCGCCACGCCCAGCGCCGGGTCGCCGTACTGGTAGACGTAGGTGAAGGCGAGGTCGTAGTCCCACTCGTTGAGCTTCTGGTTCCAGCCGGCCACGTCGGTGGCCACCAGCTCGACCTTGATGCCGGCCTGCGCGAGGTTCTGGCGCAGGATCTCGGCCGAGCGCGCCCAGGTCTCGCCATAGGGCAGCGGCAGCAGGCGCAGCGTCTCGCCCTTGTAGCCGGCTTCTTCCAGCAGCTTCTTGGCGGTGGCCACGTTGCGCGGGTACTTGGCGACGTCGGTGCTGTGGAACTTGATGTTGCTGTTGAACGGCCCGGTCGCCGGCTTGGCGAAGCCCTGCCAGGCGATCTTGGCCATGGCCTCGCGGTCGATCGCGTACATCACGGCCTGGCGGAACTTGACCTTGTCCATCGGCGCCTTGCGGTTGTTGAGCCACAGCCACGAATGGGGCGCAAAGAACTCCCAGCCCTTGGTGGTGACCGCCGCGCCCGGCAGCTTGGAAAGCCGCAGCACGTCGAAGTATTCGACCGCGCCGCCCGGCACCAGGTCGACCTTGCCCGACTCGAAGGCCGCCGCGCGCGAGGCCGCGTCGGGAATCACGTGGAAGTACACACTCTCGACCAGCGGCACGTCCTTGACGTGGTATTTGTCGTTGGCCACGAGCTGGATGTACGAGCCCTTGACCCATTCCTTGAACTTGAACGGCCCGGTGCCGATGGGCGTGGCGTTGGCCGGGTTGGTCGCGAAGTCGGTGCCTTCGTAGATGTGCTTCGGGATCATCGGCATGCTGCCGACCTCGAAGATGCCGATGAACGGACCGAAGGGGTACTTGAGCTTGAACTCGACCGTGAGCGGATCGATGGCCTTGATGCTCTCCACCGACGCCAGGTTGGCGCGCAGGCGCGCATGCGTCTTGCGCAGGAACACGTCGGCCGAGAACACCACGTCGGCCGAGGTGAAGGGCTTGCCGTCGTGCCAGGTGACGCCGGGCTTGAGCTTGAAGGTGTAGAGCGTGCCTTCCTTGTTGACGGTCCACGAGGTGGCCAGCGAGGGCAGCGGGTTGATCTTCTCGTCGTAGCGCAGCAGGCCTTCGTAGATGTTGCCCGAGATCATCTGCGTGGGGCCGTTCTGCGTGATGCCCAGCATCAGCCCCGGCGGCTCGGGCTGCACGACGGCGTTGATGACGCCGCCTTTCTTGCCCTGCGCCAGCAAATGCAGCGGGACACCCGCCAGCGTCAATCCGGCGGCCGAGGCGGCGCCCATCTGGATGAGGTTGCGACGTTTCATGTGCGGAAACTCCTTGTGGCTCTGTGCGAGCGGGTGGGGACGAGGAAACGGGAACGGAAGAACGCGGGCGCCGCGCGCGGCGCCAGGTTCAGTCGCGGTACGAGGTGGCGGGAAGCGGATCGATGCGCTGCAGCAGCGCGCGCCATTCGCGCGCGTTCGGATCGGGCTGGCCCGGCTGGCGCACGCTGTCGCCGCTTTCGTATTGCTGCGCGGTCTTCTCGCAGACCTCGGCCGGCACCGGATACACCGGCAGGCCGCTCGACTGGATCGCCACCTGCACGCGGCAGGCGCGCTCCAGGTTGAGCATCAGGATGAAGGCCTCCGACACCGTGCGCCCGAGCGTGACCAGGCCGTGGTTGCGCAGGATCAGCGCACGCGCCGCCGGGCCCAGGTCGGCCACCAGGCGCTCGCGCTCGTCGGCGTCGAGCGCGATGCCCTCGAAGTCGTGATAGACCACGCGGTTGTAGAACTGCAGCGCCCACTGGTTGCACGGCTGCAGCCCGCCGGCCAGCGACGACACCGCCACGCCGGCCACCGTGTGCGTGTGCAGCACGCAGGCCGCGTCGTGGCGCGCCGAATGCACGGCGCTGTGGATGGTGAAGCCGGCCGGGTTCACGTCCCAGGGCGAGTCGTCGAGGATGCGGCCGTCCAGGTCGATCTTCACCAGCGACGAGGCCGTGATGTCCTTGAACAGCATGCCGAAGGGGTTGATCAGGAACTGGTCCTCGGTGCCCGGCACACGCGCGGAGATGTGCGTGTAGATGCTGTCGTCCATGCCGTAGTGCGCTACCAGGCGGTAGGCGGCGGCCAGGTCTTCGCGCACCTGGCGCTCGGCCTCGGAAACGGGTGGGGCCTTGCGGCCCACTGCCTGCAATTGCATGTCGCGTTCCTTTTTCAGGCCCGGCGGGAGAGCGCCGGCGCCATGTTCGGGGTTCATCGGATCGACTGTGAAAACTGTCGACAGTCAACCGACGACAGTCTTAAGCAATATGCAGGCCTGCGTGATGGGGTAAGCCCTCGGTGGTGCGGGCTGAAGCACGCAGAGGCGCGCCAGCAAAGGGCTGGCGCCAAGCAAAACGCCGCGCGCACGGTGCGGGGTGCGCGCGGCGGGAGGGCCGAAAGAGGTTTCTTGGGGGCCGTTCCCGCGCCATGAAGGCGCTGGATGCACCGGCGAAGTGCCGTTCAGGGCATCGGCACGGCGCTGCAGCAGGGGCCGACGCGCCGTGCGCCCCGGCTCTCAGCGCAAGCGGCCCTGCTCGCGCAGCCGCGCACCGATGCGGCGGATCTCGGCCTCGCCCTGGTCGAGCGCCGCCTGGCTGGTGTGCACCGAGTAGTGGCCCATCACCAGTTCGTGCGGATGCTTCGCGGCCGAGCCCAGCACGAAGGACGCGTCGCCCTGGGCCACGAAGTCGATGGCCGCGCCGGACTCCTCGAACACCGCCAGCTCACCGGCGGCGACCGGTTCGCCGTCGCCTGCATCGAGCCGGCCCGCGTCGACCGCGATCCAGCCCACCGTGTGGCCGGCGGGCGGCGTGTAGCGCCAGTGTTCGCCATCCTTCAGCTGCACGGCCAGGTAATTCATCGGCGCCGGCGCCGGAATGGGGCTCTGCGCCGCGCCCAGGCGCCCGAGCAGCACGCGCGCCGGGCCTTCCCGCGGCACCTGCGAGGGTGCCAGGTAGATGCTTTGCGCCGGCGCGTTCTCTTCCGAGGCCGGCAGGGCCACCCAGAGCTGGAAGCCCTGCACGCGCTTCGTGTCCGGCGCGGGTGCGCCGTCGTGCCACACGCCGTTGCCGGCGCGCATCCACTCGACGCCGCCGGCCGGCAGCACGCCCTGCTCGCCGGTCGTGTCCTCGTACAGCGTGTCGCCTTCGATCAGCCAGGTCAGCGTGGCAATGCCCGAATGCGGGTGCATGCCGAAGCCCTTGCGGCCGCCCGAGGTGTCGAAGCCGAACAGGTCGAGGAACACGAAGGGCTTGAGGAATTCGCCCAGGTCGCCCGGGCTCACGAGCCGCGTGATCGGCCCATGCTGCGAGCCGCGCGTGCGGTAGACGATGGCGCGGGCTTCGGTGGTGGTGGTGGCAACGGCGGTGGTCATGGGGTGCTCCAGAACCGGGTTGGGGAAGCGGGAGATGAGGAAGTCATGGGCAGAAGGTTAGGGCTGCACCCATTGATCGACTAGACGGCAGAATCGGATTGCACTCGTCTACCATTAGAAGGAATCCCCGCCATGCTCGACCTCAACGACATCGCCATGTTCGTGCAGGTGGTGCGCCACGGCAGCTTTGCCGGGGCGGCGCGCCGGCTGGGCCTGCCGCCCAACACCGTGAGCCGGCGCGTCCAGCAGCTCGAGGCGCAGTTGGGCACGCGGCTCATGCAGCGCTCCACCCGCAAGCTCACGCTGACCAGCGCCGGCCAGGCTTTTCACGAGCGCTGCGCGGGCGCGGTCGACGGGCTGGTCGAGGCCGGGCAGGAGCTGATCACCGGCAGCCAGCAGCCCAGCGGCCTGGTGCGCGTGGCGGCGACGGCCGACTTCTTCGATTTCTTCCCGATGGAGTGGGTGGCCGACTTCCTGGCCGCGCATCCGCTGGTGCGCATCGACTTTGTTCTGAGCGACGCCAGGGCCGACCTGATCGCCGAGCAGATCGACATCGCATTCCGCGGCGGCGCGCTGCCCGACTCCGGCTACGTCGGCCGCCAGCTGCTGGGCGCCCGGACCGACGGCATGGTCGCGAGCCCCGCCTACATCGCCGCGCGCGGCGCGCCCGCCACCTTGCAGGACCTGGCGGACCACGATTGCGTCACCTCGCCCCACCCGAGCGGCCGCACCCTCTGGCGCCTGGCCGGCCCCGGCGGCGCGGAGGAAGAAGTGCAGGTCGCGGGCCGCTTCAGCGGCAACACCGCGCAGGCGCTGCGCAAGGCCGCGCTCGCCGGCCTGGGCGTCGCGCTGCTGCCGCCCACCATGGCCAGGCTCGACCTGGAGGCCGGCCGGCTGGTGCCGGTGCTGCCGCAGTACCAGCGCACGGGGCAGGGGCTGAGCGTGCTCTATCCGAGCCGCAAGCACCTGCCGCTGGCGGTGTCGGCGTTCATCGGGATGGTGAAGGAGAAGCTCAGCACGGTGGAGGCGCTGCCGGAGATGTTGCGGGCGGCGCGGGCCCCGTCCCGCTGAGCGATCGATTTCCACAGAAAATGTCCCCATGAAAATCGAAAAAGACACCGTCGTCACCCTCAAGTACAAGGTCGCCGACGCCCAGGGCAAGCTCATCGAAGCCAGCCCCGAGCCGATGGCCTACCTGCATGGCGGCTACGAGAACACGCTGCCCAAGATCGAGGAAGCACTCGATGGCAAGGAAAAAGGCTTCCAGACCACGCTGAACCTCGCGCCCGAAGACGCCTTCGGCCTGCGCGACGAGTCGCTGGTGCGCAGCATCCCCAAGTCCGAATTCCCGCCGGGCGTGAAGGTGGGCGGGCAACTGCAGGGGCGGCTCGACGATGGCACCGAGCACCTCTTCACCGTGATGAAGATCAAGGGCCCGGTCGTGCTGCTGGACGGCAACCATCCGTGGGCCGGCAAGGCGCTGAAGTTCAGCCTCCAGGTGACGGACGTGCGCGCGGCGCTGCCGGTGGAAATCGAGCATCGGCACGTGCATGGTGCGCATGGGCACCATCACTGATCCTTCCGGATCAGCTCTCTAATTCCTCTTTTTCCAGAACCGCGGCGCCTTCCCGATCCTGCCCAGCGCCTTGCGGCAGGCCTTCGCGCCCGCCGCACGGCGCGCGCTGAACCAGCCGACGGCAAACCATGCGCGGGCATCGCGCGCGGTGGCTTCGCGGTAGAGCGCGAGCGCCACGGCTTCGTCGTTGAATTCGCCGAGCGCGTCCTGCGCGGGGCGCAGGCGCTTCAGGTAGCGCTCGGCGGGCGATGACTTTTCGTCTTCATCATCCCCATCGGCGAACAGCGGCGCCACGAATTCGGCCAGGTAGCGCAGGCGCTTGAGCCGCTTGCGCGTGCGGTGCTGGTCCTCGGCCGACAGCGATTCGAAACGGCGGCCGTCGCGCACCGCCTGCCGATGCAGCCTCTGCAGGCGCTTGCGCAGATGGCGGCGCGCCTCGGTGGCGCCGAGCGGCGCTGACGCGGGCTGCCCGGCGCCTTCGGCACTGGCGTGTGGCGCGGCCGTTGCCGCGGTGAAGCCGATCAGCGAAACCAGCACCGACTGGAACGCGGGCGCTCGCATCACTTCGCCGGGCGACGGCGCTTCGGCCGCCGCCTCGTCGCCAGCCAAGGGATCGAACTCCGGCGCCCCCGCATCGCGCAGCTGCGGCTGCGCCAGCTTCACGACCTGCTCGCGGTCGCGCAGTTGGCCGAGCGCGCGGAAGGCTTCGACCAGCGGCGGCTCCCATTCGGCGCTGTCGAAAAGACCGGCGCGCGGGTCGAGCCCCGCGAGTTCGCGCAGCGCGGTGCGCAGGCGCCGGATGCCGATGCGCAGCTGGTGGACCTGTTCTTCATCCGTGCTGCCCGCGGCGATCTCGCTTGCGTTGGGCAGCATCTGCGCCAGGCAGGACGCGACCACGGCCTGCTGGATGGCGCGGCCGTCGAGCTCGCCTTTCTCGCCAGCAAAGCGTGGCGCCTCGGCCTTCACGGCCGGCACCACGTCGAGCTTCGCGAGCAGGCGCGCGCCGCGCTCGGCCTTGGACACGGTGCTGAACCACAGGCCGTGCTGCTGCGACCAGCGGCGCGCGAGCGCGACCAGCCCCTGCACGTCGCCGCGCTTGAGTTCGAGCTCCAGCTCGCATACGGGCGATTCGCGCTCGTCCGACGTACCCGCGTGGGCGATGACCTTGCCGACATCGAGCGCCAGCTCCACCACGGCCGCGCCGGCGCCGGAGGTGCGCACATCGCGCGTGAGCCGCACGATGTCGGTGGACTGCCGTTCGACCAGCGGGGCACCGCTCGCGGCCAGCACCTTGGCAAGCCGCTCGCCCACGGGCGTGCCGTGGTGGCGCTGCGGATCGATGGCCGGCGCGGCGCGGCTGGCCGCCGCGGCGCCCAGGTCGACGTTGTGTTCGAGCCGATGCAGCGCGTTGTCCCCGGTGGCCTTGGCGGTCTGCACCCAGCGCCGCCCCTCCTTGCGCAGGCGCAGCACGATGCCCTCGGCGGCCAGCGCCTGGTCGGCGGTGTCGAAGTAGCGCGCCTGCAGCCGGGTACGCACGACGCTGCCGCGCCGCATGGCGGCTTCCACGGCTTTCAGGCGCTGTGCGGGAACATGAAACTTGAACTCGATTTCCATGCCGGCCATGATGCCCGGTCTTTCTCCGCACGCCATGCGGGCACTGTCGCTGGAATGGACAAGCAGCAGAAAGGCACAGACCATGACCGCCCTCGATCCCACCACCCTCCTGGCCGCCGGGGCCGCACGGTCGGCCAAGGCGCTCGCCGCCAGGCAAGTGAGCGCGGTCGACTTGTGCGAAGCCGCGATCGCCCGCATCGAGGCGCTCGACGGCCCGCTCAACGCGGTGGTGGTGCGCGACTTCGACCGCGCGCGCCGGCAGGCCGCCGAAGCCGACGCGGCGCTCGCGCGCGGCGAGCGCCGGCCGCTGCTGGGCGTGCCGATGACGGTGAAGGAGGCCTTCAACGTCGCCGGCCTGCCGACCAGCTGGGGCCTGCCGCAGTACCGCCATTTCGTGCCGCGGCAGGACGCCGTCGCCGTGGCACGCCTCAAGGCGGCAGGCGCGGTGATTCTCGGCAAGACCAACGTGCCGCCGGCGCTGGCCGACTGGCAGTGCGACAACCCGGTGTATGGCCGGACGGTGCACCCGCTCGATGCCAGGCGCACGCCGGGCGGTTCGTCGGGTGGCGGCGCAGCGGCGGTGGCCACCGGCATGGTGGCGCTGGAGCTGGGCTCCGACCTCACGGGCTCGCTGCGCGTTCCCGCGAGCTTTTGCGGCGTGTACGCGCACAAGCCGAGCGAGGGCCTGCTGCCGACGCGCGGCTTCGCATTTCCGGGCACCGAGGAGGCGCCGGCCGCGCTGCCCTCGGTGATCGGGCCGATCGGCCATGGCGCGGACGACCTCTCGCTGGCGCTCGATGTGCTGGCCGGGCCCGATGCGGCCCACGTGGCGCAGGGCCGCTTCATGCTGCCGGCGGCGCGCCATTCGGCGGCGAAGGACTGGCGCGTGCTGGTGGTCAGCGCGCATCCGCAGGCCTCGGTGGCGGCCGATGTGCGCGCCGCCGTCGAAGGCGCCGGGCAGCGGCTGGCGAAGGCCGGCGCCTCGGTCGCCCAAGCCTCGGACCTGCTGCCCGATCTGGCCGAGGTCGGCGACACCTACGGCCAGATCGTGCAGACCGTGCTCGCGCATGCCGAGCCCGGCGGCCGTTCGCCGATGCGGCTGCGCACCTGGTTCGACCTGCTGGCCACGCGCACGCGCATCCGGGCGCAGCTGCGCACGCTCTTCATGCAATTCGACGCCGTGCTGTGTCCGGCGGCGGGCTGCGCGGCCTTCGAACACGTGACCGAGCCTGATTTCGAGAAGCGCACGCTCACTATCGATGGAAAGCCCACACGCTACGACGCACTGGCCGCCTGGTCGGGGCTTGCGAGCCTGGGTGGCCTGCCCGCCACGGTCGCTCCCGTGGGCTTCACGGCCGGTGGATTGCCGCTGGGCGTGCAGATCGTCGGCCCGTATTTCGAGGACCGCAGCACCCTCGCGCTGGCCGGGCTGCTGGGAAAAAGTGCCCTCCGATAAAAATAATGTGGACACCGTACATTTTCTTTGCTATCTTTTGTGGACGGCGTACACAACACGCCGGCAAACCTCCGATCCACTCTTCATCAACATAGGAAGACAACCATGGCCAACAAGCAGATCTTCGTGAACCTCGCCGTCAAGAACCTCGACAAGTCCAAGGCATTCTTTGCCGCGCTGGGCTACACCTTCAACGAGAAGTTCACCGACGCCAACGCCGCCTGCATGGTGATCCAGGAAGGCAGCATCCACGCCATGCTGCTGGTGGAAGACTTCTTCAAGACCTTCACGAGCAAGAGCCTGGCCGACACCAGCAAGAGCACCGAGGTGCTGCTGTGCCTCTCGTGCGAAAGCCGCGCCGAGGTCGACGAGATGGTGGCCAAGGCGGTGGCCGCGGGCGGCACGGTGCCGCGCGAGCCGCAGGACTACGGTTTCATGTACGGCCACGGCTTCCAGGACATCGACGGTCACTTGTGGGAGCTGATGTACATGGACCCGAACGCCGAAGTGACCCATCAGAACGCCTGATGCTGCGCTGCTGACGCACAAGAACGATGCCCATCGTTCCATATGCGCTCCTCACTGTTGCGCGGAAGGCCCCTTCCCTGAAGCGGGTGCGCCCCGATATTCCACAAAGCAGCGCCGCCGCGCATTCAGCGGCGGCGCGCCCAACCGAAAGGAATACCGAGGTGTCCAGCAACAACGACAGCAGCAGCCACATCGAGGAAGGCCGCAGCCCCGTCCTGCAGGTGAGCCCGCTCGGCTTCCCGTGGCAGACGATCGACCCGTTCCTGTTCTGCGTCTATCACGACGACGCCTACCCGAAGGCCAACGCGCAGATGGGGCCCGAGGCCCCGCTAGCGGGCCGCCAGATCGGCCAGGACTTCAGCCGCAAGGACGGCTGGAGCATGTACCACGGCGACACGGTGCCGGGCTTTCCCTCGCATCCGCACCGGGGCTTCGAGACGGTGACCATCGTGCGCAAGGGGCTGGTCGACCATTCCGATTCGCTGGGCGCCACCGCGCGCTTCGGCGGCGGCGACGTGCAGTGGCTCACGGCCGGCAAGGGCATCGTGCATTCGGAGATGTTTCCGCTGCTCGATGCGAACGCGCCGAATCCGCTGGAGCTGTTCCAGATCTGGCTCAACCTGCCGGCCAGAAGCAAGATGGCCGAGCCGCACTTCACGATGTTCTGGTCGGAATCCATTCCGCACTTTGCGTCCGACGATGCGGCGGGCGGGCGCACCGAGGTCGCGGTGATCGCGGGCCGCTTCGGCGGCACCGCCGCAGACGGCGGACCGGCGCCGATCCATCCGCTCGCGCCGCCGCCGGATTCCTGGGCCGCGCAGGCCGATGCCGACGTGGCGATCTGGACGCTCAAGATGACGCCCGGCGCCCAATGGACGCTGCCGGCCGCCGCGGGCGATGGCACGCGGCGCATGCTGTACTTCTTCAAGGGCGCGGTGGCGACCATCGCAGGCCGGCGCGTGGAAGGCCCGGCCGCCATCGAACTGCGCGCCGACACGGCCGTCGAACTGCGCAATGGCGATGAAGAGCCGGGCGAATTCCTGCTGCTGCAGGGCCGCCCCATTGCCGAGCCGGTGGTGCAATACGGTCCGTTCGTGATGAACACGCAGGCCGAGATCAGCCAGACGCTGGCCGACTACCGCCGCACGCAGTTCGGCGGCTGGCCCTGGAGCGATCCGGCGCCGGTGCATGGCCGCGATGCGGCGCGCTTTGCGCGGCACCCCGGCGGGCGCGAGGAAAAGCCGGCGGCCTGAGCCACGCGGCTGCGCGGCCTCAAAGCGCCTTGAGGATCTCGGTCGCGGGCGCGGTCATGCTGGGTACGAACTCGATCACCTGCGTGCTGGCCGCGCCGTTCTGCACGAACGGGTCGCGTGCGAGCACGGCCTCGAGCTCTGCCCGGTCGCCCGAGCGCGCGAAGATCACGCCGCCCTTGCGCGGCACCTGCCGGCCCGAGGCCAGGAACAGACCGCTTTGGTAGTGCTTTCGCAGCCACGCCATGTGCCCATCCATCAATACATCGAGCTCTTCAAGCGGACGGATGTAGGTGAGCGTGACGATGAACATGGCAGCAGCGGCAAGTGGATCGGAAGGCTCCGATCGTATGGCCTGGAACGCAGCCATCTCATGACCAGAAGTAACGGAGTGATCCAGGTTTTACGGCTTTCTGATACCGTCTTTTTCGTTGCCCTCAACTGCAAAGGAGAGTCGCCCATGCCGCTTCGCTCGCCGGGCCTTTTGCCGCCCAGCTTCGTACCGCCGTACCTGCTGGACCGGCTGGCGCAACATGCCGGTGCACATGCCAGCGCGAAGGCGGCGCAGACGCTGATGATCGACCGCCAGCACCGCGGCCTGCGCGAGGCGGTGGCCGGGCAGGGCGTGTCGTCGGGCCCCGCGCCCAGTTACCTGCGGCGTGACTCGCCCGCACGCGCCATCCACGACGCGGAACACACCATGGCCCTGCCGGGCCGGCTGGTGCGCGCCGAAGGGCAGGCCGCCACCGGCGACATCGCCGCCGACGAGGCCTACGACTACCTGGGCGCCACCTACCGCCTGTATCACGACATCTTCGAGCGCGATTCCATCGATGGCGCGGGCATGCCGCTCACGGGCAGCGTGCACTACGGCAACGACTACGACAACGCCTTCTGGAACGGCAGGCAGATGGTGTTCGGCGACGGCGACGGCGAGGTCATGAACCGCTTCACCATCGCGGTGGACATCATCGGCCACGAGCTCACGCACGGCGTGATCGACCACGAGGCGAGCCTGGTCTACCAGGGGCAGCCGGGCGCGCTCAACGAATCGATCTGCGACGTGTTCGGCGCGCTGGTCAAGCAGCACCTGCGGAAGCAGACGGCCCAGCAGGCCGACTGGCTGGTGGGCGCGGGGCTCTTCACCGACCGTGTGAAGGCGCGCGCACTGCGCTCGATGGCCGAGCCCGGCACGGCCTACGACGATCCGGTGCTCGGCAAGGACCCGCAGCCTGCCCACATGAAAGACTTTGTCGACACGCGGCAGGACAATGGCGGCGTGCACATCAATTCCGGCATTCCGAACCGCGCCTTTCATCTCGCTGCCACGGCCATCCAGGGCCCGGCATGGGAGACGGCCGGCCGCGTCTGGTACGACACGGTGTGTGACCGGCGGCTGCGCCGGGACGCCGATTTCCTGGCCTTCGCACAGCTCAGCGTGGAAAATGCGGCCAGGCGCTTCGGCGCCGGCAGCGCGGCGCACAAGGCCGTTGGCGCCGCATGGAACACCGTGGGAGTCACACCATCATGATTCAGCTTCCGCCCCTGGACCAGGCCTCCGTCGTGCGCCTGACGCGCGAGGGCGGCGTGGCCTACGTGCCGGGCCTGTCGCGCCCGCGCAGCTACCAGCTGGGCAACTGCAGCGAGGAATTGCGCCAGCAGATCGGCGAAGCGCTGCAAAGCGCCGCGCCGCACGCGGAGCCGCGCGGCGGCCCCGGTTCGCCGGGCGGCGACCAGCGCTTCTACCGCGTGGAGGTCGTGGTGGAAAGCGCCACTTCCCATTCGGGCTCGGTCAGCTTCGAGGTGCCCGAGAACGAAGCGCCCGAGTCGCTGGTGCACCTGTGGAAGGACGCGGCCGAGCGCTAAAGATACAAGGCTTCGTCTTCACCAAATCAAGGGCCGCCGAGCACCGTCGACGCCACCAGCCACACGTTGGCCGAGCTGATCACGCCGAACAGCCCCCAGGCCAGCAGCTTGACCAGCCTGCCGTTGGCAAAGCCGCCCATCAGCGCGCGGCTGCTCGTGAAGCGGATCAGCGGCCACATCGCGAACGGCAGCTGGAAGCTCAGCACCACCTGGCTCAGCACCAGCATCTTGCCCACGCCGCCATCGCCGAACCACCAGACCCCCAGGAACGCCGGCCCGAGCGCCAGCCCCCGCGTGATCAGGCGGCGCTGCCAGCACGGGATCTTCAGGTCGAGAAAACCTTCCATGATGATCTGGCCCGCGATGGTGCCGGTGAAGGTCGAGCTCTGGCCCGAGGCCAGGAGCGCAATGCCGAACAGCGTGGCCGCCACCGCGCTGCCCACGATGGGCTCGATGAGCCGGTAGGCGTCGTCGATCTCGGTCACCTCCACATGGCCGGTGCTGTGGAAGGCGCTGGCCGCCAGCACCATGATGGCCGCGTTGACCAGCAGCGCGAGCGAGAGCGAGAACACCGCGTCGAAGGTGCAGAAGCGCACCGCCTCGCGCCGCGCCGCATCGCTGTCGGCCACCAGCCGGGTCTGCACGATGGACGAATGCAGGTACAGGTTGTGCGGCATCACGGTGGCGCCGACCACGCCGATCGCAAGGTACAGCGCGCCTGGCTGCTGCAGCCGCTCGAAGCTGGGCGCGAAGCCCATCGCCACGCCGAACCAGTTGGGCTGCGACATCGCGAGCTCCACCACGAAGCAGCCCGCGATGGTGCCCACCAGCCCGAGCACGATCGCCTCGACGCGGCGGAAGCCCGCGCCCTGGAGCCCCAGCACGAGCAGCGTGTCGAACGCAGTGATGCCGATGCCGACCGGGATCGAGACGCCGAACAGCAGGTGCAATGCGAGCGCGCTGCCCAGCACCTCGGCCAGGTCGCAGGCCACGATGGCCAGCTCCGCGCCCAGCCACAGGAAGCGGCTCACGCGCGGCGAATAGTGCTCGCGGCAGGCGCGCGCCAGGTCTTTCTGCGCCACCAGCCCGAGCCGCACGCACAGCGTCTGCAGCAGCATCGCCGCGAGGCTCGCGAGCAGCACCACGAAGAGCAGGCCGTAGCCGAAGCGCGACCCGGCCTCGATGTCGGTCGCCCAGTTGCCCGGGTCCATGTAGCCCACCGACACCAGCAGGCCGGGGCCCGCGTAGCGCAGCAGCTTCTTGCCGAAGGGCAGGTCCCGCGGGACCGCCACGCTGCCCTTGACTTCGGAGGGACAGAACGGCGCGGTGGCCGTGCGGGGCAGGGGAAAGAACATGCGGGCGATGATAGGGTCGCGCGCGGGACCGCTGGCCGGGCGGCCGGTCTTTTAGATTCGACGGTCCCATTCCACACACATGCAACAACGGAGCTTTTTTCCATGATCCACGTCGTCGCCGTCATCACCGCCAAGCCGGGCCAGCGCGCCAGCCTGCTCGAAGCCTTTGCCGCCAACCGCGCGGCCGTGCTGGCCGAAGAGGGTTGCATCGAATACGGCGCCACGGTCGACGCCGCGGGCGTGCCTGCATCGAAGGCCAGCTTCGGGCCCGACACCTTCGTGGTGATCGAGAAATGGGAAACGCTGGCGCACCTGCAGGCCCACGCGGTGGCGCCGCACATGGCGGCCCACGGGGCGAAGACGAAGGAGCTGGTCCAGAGCAAGCTGATCCACGTGCTCGAGCCGGTCTGACGCGGCCGGTTTACGTCATGTTACTGTCGCGCCTCCAAACAACTCTGGAGGAGAAGAAACATGGCAAACAACCGCCTGCTCGGCGTTGTCCTCTGTGCGCTCGCCGTCCTGGCGACGGGTTGCGCATCGCCCAAGGCACCGCCCTACGCGCCGGACTACGCCGCGCTTGACCAGCTCAAGGCCTCGAAGCCTTCCACCGTCGCAGTGGTGAAGGTCGAGCCGACCGACCCCAACGCGCCCGTCAACAGGATCTCGCTGCGCGGAACCCGGCTGGATTCGCCCAGCGGCACCTTTGCCAAGTATCTCGAGGAAGCGCTGGTGCGCGACCTGAAGGAAGTCTCCGCATTCGATGCCAAGTCGCGCACGCGGCTCGATGCCCGGATCCTGGCCAACGACGTCAGCGTGGGGAACATCTCCACCGGCACGGGCGTGATGGAAGTGCAGATCGAGGTCACGCGCGAAGGCGTGCAGCGGCTGAAGAAGACCTACAAGGCCGACATCAGCTTCGAGTCCAGCTTCGCGGGCATGGTGGCCATTCCGGCCGGGCAGACGGCCTATCCGACGCTCGTTCGCGCGCTGCTGAAAAAGGTCTACACCGACCCGCAGTTCGCCGCCGCCATCGGCTCCTGACGCCACCCGTTCGAAAAAAAAGGAAGACCAACATGTCCTTTTCCGGAACCGTCCGCATTGCGCTGGCGCTGGCCTTCGCCGCAGTGCTCGCAGGTTGCGCACACCCCATCTCGCTCAGCACCGAGGCGGCGCCGCCGCAGCGCGTCGACACCTACCTGGTGCCGAAGAAGGTGGCCTATGCCATGAGCGATGCCGAGCGCGGCAAGCAGGCCATCACCCCCGGCGGCGGCGGCGACCGCATCAGCTACTACCCGTACCGCGACCTGGAAAAATCGATCCGCGATGCGCTGCGCGCGGTCTACCAGGACGTGGTCGTCATCCCCTCGGCGGCCGATGCCAGTGCCGTCAAGGCGTCGGGGGCAGCCTATGTGTTCACGCCGGCGATCACGACCAGTTCCAGCTCCTCGTCGGTCCTCACCTGGCCACCCACGGAGTTCACCACCGAGATCGCCTGCACCGTGACCGATCCGGCCGGCGCGGAAATCACGCGGGTCAAGGCGACCGGCCGGGGTGCCGCGGAGTTCAGCGAGTTCAAGCACGACCTCGCGCTCTCCGCCAAGCGCGCATCGGCCGAGGTGGCGAACCAGCTGGCCAGCGAGATCCGCAGGAACGAGAAGCTGCGCTGAACCGCCCGGTGCCACGCCCATGAAAAAACGCGCCCGAGGGCGCGTTTTTGTTGCCGGGTCCGCGAAGCTTTTACTTCGCCACGACCTTCACCATCTCCAGGCACTTGTTCGAGTAGCCCCATTCGTTGTCGTACCAGCTCACGAGCTTCACGAAGGTGCCGTCCAGCGCAATGCCGGCTTCGGCGTCGAAGATCGAGGTGCGCGGGTCGCCGCGGAAGTCGGTGGCCACCACCTTGTCCTCGGTGTAGCCCAGCACGCCCTTGAGCGCGCCTTCGCTCTGCGACTTCATCTCGGCGCAGATTTCCTTGTAGGTGGCTTCCTTCTCGAGCTCCACCGTGAGGTCGACCACCGACACGTCGGAGGTCGGCACGCGGAAGCTCATGCCGGTGAGCTTCTTGTTGAGCTCGGGGATCACCACGCCCACGGCCTTGGCGGCGCCGGTGCTCGAGGGAATGATGTTTTCCAGGATGCCGCGGCCGCCGCGCCAGTCCTTGTTGCTCGGGCCGTCGACGGTCTTCTGCGTGGCGGTGGCGGCGTGCACGGTGGTCATCAGCCCGCGCTTGATGCCCCACTTGTCGTTCAGCACCTTGGCCAGCGGTGCCAGGCAGTTGGTGGTACAGCTGGCGTTGCTGACGATGGCTTCGCCGGCGTACTTCTTGTCGTTCACGCCGTAGACGAACATCGGGGTGTCGTCCTTCGAGGGGGCCGACATGATCACCTTCTTCGCGCCCGCGTCGAGGTGCTTCTGGCAGGTTTCCTTGGTGAGGAAGAGGCCGGTCGACTCGAGCACGATGTCGGCGCCGACTTCGTTCCACTTCAGCTGCGCCGGATCGCGCTCCTGCGTGAGGCGGATCTTCTTGCCGTTGACGATCAGCGTGTTGCCTTCCACCGTGACTTCGCCCTTGAAGCGGCCGTGCACCGAGTCGTACTGGAGCATGTAGGCCAGGTAGTCGGGCTCGAGCAGGTCGTTGATGGCGACGATCTCGATGTCGTTCTTGAAGTTCTGCACCGCTGCGCGCAGCACGTTGCGACCGATGCGACCGAAGCCGTTGATACCGAGTTTGATAGCCATCTGATTTGCTCCTAAGGTTGAAAAACTTGTGGTCGGACAGAAAGGGGAAAAGCCTCGCCGGGCTCAGCCGCGCAGTGCGGCTTCGACCGTGGCGGCAACGTTCTCGGCCGTGAAGCCGAAGTGCTTGAACAGCGCCCCGGCCGGTGCCGACTCGCCATAGGTGTCGATGCCCACGACGGCCGCGCAGCCGTATTTCCACCAGCCGCCGGTGCAGCCCATTTCCACCGCGATGCGCGGCAGCTTCTTGGGCAGCACGGCCTTCTTGTAGGCCACGTCCTGGCGGTCGAAGGTGGTGGTCGAGGGCATCGACACCACGCGCACGGCAATCTTCTTCTCGGCCAGCAGCTTCTGCGCGGCCAGTGCCAGCTGCACTTCGGAACCGGTGGCGATGATGACCGCGGCGGTCTTCTTGCTCTTGAGGCCGACGGCTTCGGGCTCCGCCAGCACGTAGGCGCCGCGGCTGATGTCGCCGAGCTCGCCCTTGGGCGCGTAGGCGATGTTCTGGCGGCTCAGCAGCAGCGCGGTCGGACGCGACTGGTTCTGCAGCGCCACGGCCCAGGCCACGGCGGTTTCGGCGGTGTCGCCCGGACGCCAGACGTCGAGGTTCGGAATCAGGCGCAGCGAGGCGGCGTGCTCGATCGACTGGTGCGTCGGGCCGTCTTCGCCCAGGCCGATGGAGTCGTGCGTGAACACGTGCACCACGCGGCGCTTCATGAGCGCGGCCATGCGGATGGCGTTGCGGCTGTAGTCGCTGAAGGTCAGGAAGGTGCCGCCGTAGGGAATGAAGCCGCCATGCAGCGCGATGCCGTTCATGATGGCCGCCATGCCGAACTCGCGCACGCCGTAGTTGATGTGGCGGCCGATCTCGCCGTGCGGCGGCTCGACGGCTTCGCCCTGCGCGGCTTCGTCTTCGGCGCCTTGCGGAGGCTGCGGCGCAGGGGGCGCGTTCAGCACCACGGCGCCGGTCTTGGCGTCGAAGCGCAGCGCGGCAGTGCTCTTGGTGTTGGTGAGGTTGGAGCCCGTGAGGTCGGCGCTGCCGCCGAGCATTTCGGGCAGCGCGGCGGTGAAGGCCTCGAGCGCGAGCTGGCTGGCCTTGCGGCTGGCCACGGTCTCGCCCTTGGTGTGGGCCGCGACCACGGTGTCGAACGCCACCTGGTGGAAGTTCCTGGGCAGCTCGCCCTTCATGCGGCGGGTGAACTCGGCGGCCAGGCCGGGGTAGGCCTTGGCGTAGGCCTCGAACTTGTCGTTCCAGGCCGCTTCGGCCTTGGCGCCTTCTTCCTTGTGGTTCCAGTCGGCGTAGGCTTCCTCCGGCACTTCGAAGGCCGCATAGGGCCAGTTCAGCGCGGCGCGGGTGAGCGTGATCTCGTCGGCGCCCAGCGGCTCGCCGTGGGCCTTGGCGGTGTTGGCGCGGTTCGGGCTGCCCTTGCCGATCTGCGTCTTGCAGATGATGAGGGTGGGCTTCGAATCTTCCTTCTTCGCTTTGGCGATGGCCTTGGACACGTCCTTGGCGTCGTTGCCGTCGATCGGGCCGATCACGTTCCAGCCGTAGGCCTTGAAGCGCTCTTCGGTGTTGTCGATGAACCAGGGCTTCACCTGGCCATCGATGCTGATGCCGTTGTCGTCGTACAGCGCGATCAGCTTGTTCAGGTGCCAGGCGCCGGCCAGCGCGCAGGCTTCATGGCTGATGCCTTCCATCATGCAGCCGTCGCCCAGGAAGGCGTAGGTGTGGTGGTCGACGATGGCATGGTCCTTGCGATTGAACTCGGCCGCGAGCAGCTTCTCGGCCAATGCAAAGCCCACCGCATTGGTGATGCCCTGGCCCAGCGGGCCGGTGGTGGTTTCCACGCCGGGGGTCACGTCCACTTCGGGGTGGCCCGCGGTCTTGCTGTGCAGCTGGCGGAAGTTCTTGAGCTCGGCAAGGGGCAGGTCGTAGCCGGTGAGGTGCAGCACCGAATACAGCAGCATCGAGGCGTGGCCGTTCGACAGCACGAAGCGGTCGCGGTCGAACCAGTGCGGGTTCGCGGGGTTGTAGCGCAGGTGTTCGCCCCAGAGTGCGACGGCCATGTCGGCCATGCCCATCGGTGCGCCCGGATGGCCGGAGTTTGCTTGTTGGACGGCATCCATGGCCAGCGCGCGGATCGCGTTGGCCATCAGGGCTTGGTTTGCCATGGGCGGTGGGCTTTCGGGGAATGTGGATTAGGGGGAACCCGCGATTTTACCGGCCTCGCTCCAACCCCCTCCTGCAGCGGCCAGAACACCCCACTGATGCTCTTTGGCGACACCTGGGCTGCTAGAGTTGCCACCCATGCATGGGCTGCACCTCACCGCCGATCTCCACGACTGCCAATGCGCCATGCAATGGCTCACCGACAAGGAGGCGCTCGGCGCCGTCTGCATCAAGGCGGCAACGGCCGCCGGGCTGCAGCCGGTGGGCAAGCTGGTCCATGGTTTTCCGGCCACGCCGCAAGGGCCGGGCGGCGTCACGGCCACCGTGCTGCTGGCCGAATCGCACCTGTGCATCCACACCTGGCCCGAACAGCGCGGCGCCACGCTCGACGTGTATGTGTGCAACTTCGGCGGCGACCATTCGGCCAAGGCGCATGCGCTGATGGAATGCCTGGTCGCGCTGTTCCAGCCGCGCCACAGCGAGCGCAACGAACTGCTGCGCGGCAGCGTCGCCGCGTGAGTGCCCCGGCTTCCGTGCGGGCGATGATCCTCGCGGCCGGCCGCGGCGAGCGCATGCGGCCGCTGACGGACACCACGCCCAAGCCGCTGCTCGAAGTGCGCGGCAAGCCGCTGATGCAATGGCCGATGGAGGCGCTGGCCGCCGGCGGCTTCACCGACCTGGTGGTCAACACCGCCTGGCTCGGCGAGAAGATCTCCAGCCGCTTCGGTCTCAATCCCTTGCTGAATGGGCATCCTGCGCTATCGATTTCCTACTCCGACGAAGGCCGCGATTTCGGCGAAGCGCTGGAAACGGCCGGCGGCATCGTGCGTGCGCTGCCGCACCTGGGCGAGATTTTCTGGGTGGCGGCCGGCGACGTGTTCGCGCCGGATTTCGCCTTCGCGCAGGCCGCGGTGGACCGCTTCGCGGCCAGCGGCAAGCTGGCGCACCTGTGGCTGGTGCCGAACCCCGCGCACAACCCCAAGGGGGACTTCGGACTCTCCGCAGAAGGCCTGGCGCTCAACTCGGCGGCCGAGAAATACACTTTCTCGACCATTGGCCTCTACCGTGCCGCGCTTTTTGCGCCGCCCTATTGCGGCATCCCGGCCGGCAACCCGGCGGGCGCCAAAGCCCCGCTGGCCCCGATCCTGCGCGCCGCGATGGACAATGAACGCGTGAGCGCCGAGCTCTACGCCGGTCCCTGGACCGACGTGGGAACGCCCGAACGGCTTCTTCAACTGAACACGCCAAGATGACCTCAGAAGACCACCGGATCTACGCCGAGCGCCGCGCGCGCCTCGCATCGCAACTGGGCAAGGACGGCATCGCCATCGTCCCGACCGCGCCCGAGCGCCAGCGCAACCGCGACAGCGACTTCCTGTTCCGGCATGACAGCTACTTCCATTACCTGACCGGCTTCACCGAGCCCAACGCCTGGCTGGTGCTCGCGGGCGACGGCCGCAGCATGCTGTTCTGCGCGCCCAAGGACCTGGAGCGCGAGATCTGGGACGGTTATCGCCTGGGCCCCGACGCCGCGCCCGCGGCGCTTGGCGTGGACGAGGCCTTCTCGGTCGACGAGCTCGACGCCCGGCTGCCGAAGCTGCTCGAGAACAAGTCGACCGTGTGGTTTCCGTTCGCGATCCACAAGGGCCTCGAAACACGCGTCGACGGCTGGCTGCAGTCGGTGCGTGCACGCGTGCGCTACGGCGCGCTGTGCCCCGAGGAACTGCACGACCTGTGCGGTCCGCTCGACGAAATGCGCCTGGTGAAGGACGCGCACGAACAGGACATCATGCGGCGCGCCGCGCAGATCAGCGCGCGCGCCCACATCCGCGCGATGCAGCTGTCGGCGCGCATGCTGCGCGAAGGCAAGGACGTGCGCGAGTACCACCTCGACGCCGAGCTGCTGCACGAGTTCCGCCTGGGCGGCTCGCAGTACCCGGCCTACGGCTCCATCGTGGCGGCGGGCGCCAATGCCTGCGTGCTGCACTACCGCGCCGACGCGGCGCCGGTGCGCAGCGGTGAACTGGTGCTGATCGACGCAGGCTGCGAACTCGACGGCTATGCCAGCGACATCACGCGCACCTTCCCGGCCAACGGCAGGTTCAGCGGGCCGCAGCGCGCGCTGTACGACCTGGTGCTGGCCAGCCAGGACGCCTCGGCCGCAGCCACCAAGGCCGGCAATCGCTTCACGGACCCGCACGATGCGGCGGTCAAGGTGCTGGCGCAGGGCATGCTCGACCTCGGCCTGCTCGATGCCGGCAAGGTCGGCAGCGTCGACGACGTGATCGACTCGCGCGCCTACTTCCAGTTCTACATGCACCGCACCGGCCACTGGCTCGGCATGGACGTGCACGACTGCGGCAGCTATGTCGAGCCCACGCAGGTGGGCGAGGTGAGCGAACGCAAGGACCCGCTGTCGAACGAAGTCATCAAGAACCGGCCGAGCCGGATCCTGCACCCCGGCATGGTGCTGACGCTGGAGCCCGGCATCTACGTGCGCCCCGCCGAGGGCGTGCCCGAGCAGTTCCACAACATCGGCATCCGCATCGAGGACGACGCGATCGTCACGGCCACCGGCTGCGAGCTCATCTCGCGCGGCGTGCCGGTGAAGGCGGACGAGATCGAGGCACTGATGCGAGCTTGACCGCGCGCTGCGACACCGGCGGCGGCGCATGCCGCGCCTGCAGGAAGTCGATGAACACCCTGAGCTTGCGCGGCATCTGCGCGCGGCTCGGGTGGTACAGGTAGAAGCCCGGAAACGTGGGCCACCAGGGCTCGAGCAGCGGCACCAGGCGGCCGCTTTCCAGATCGCCGCGCACCATGCCTTCGAAGGCCACCATGATGCCCGCGCCGTCGCGCGCGGCGGCCAGCAGCACATCGCCGTCGTTGCTGATCAGCGGCCCGGCCACTTCGACGTCGAGCACGCGGCCGTCCTGTGCGTATTCCCAGCGATAGAGGGCCCCCGTGGTCAGGCGGTAGTTCAGGCACTGGTGCTCGCGCAGGTCCTCGGGCGTCTTCGGCGGCCTGCGCCCCGCCAGGTAGCGCGGCGACGCGAGCGTCACCATGCGCTGCGGCCCCCCCACCGGCAGGGCCACCACGTCCTGCGCCAGGCTTTCGCCGAGCCGGATGCCGGCGTCGAAGCCGCCTTCGACCAGCTCGATCATGCGGTTGTCGCAGACCAGTTCCAGCGTGATGTCGGGATAGGCCTCGGCAAAGTCCGCGAAGTGCGGGTTCAGCAGCAATTCGGCCGACACGCGCGCGACGTTCAGGCGCAGCAGCCCGGCCGGCTTGTCGCGCGCCTCGTCCAGGCCTTCGACCGCCTGCGCGAGCGCGGCCAGCGCCGGCTGCGCACCTTTGAGCAATTGCTGGCCCAGCTCGGTCACGCCGACGCGCCGCGTGGTGCGGTCGAGCAGGCGCACGCCGAGCCGCCCCTCGAGCATGCGCACGGTCTGCGACAGGGCCGAGGGCGACACGCCCAGCTCTTGCGCGGCCCGCGTGAAGCTGGCGTGGTGCGCAATGCGTGCGAAGGCGGCAATGGCGGGGAGCAGTTCGGGCGACATGCGCGAATTATGAAGAGGCGCGTCAGCCGGCCACTCGCGATGGCGCTACCTGGCCTGCAGCAGCGCCCCCGCCTCCAGCAGCACCAGCTCGTTGTCGTCCGCCTGGTTCGGCTCGCGGCTGCTGGAGAACGGCAGGTTGTTGTCGTTGCCGACCACGATGTGCGTGGCATCGACCACGTCCACGTTCTCGATCGTGAAGAACGGGAACTTGAGCACGCCGTCGTTGAGCGGCTTGCGCGCGAGCCCGGCCGGGTCGGCGATGTTCAGCAAGTCGATGTAGCCGATCTTGCGTACCGCGCCGCCCGCGTTGGCGTCGCTCAACTCGATCTTGTAGACGCGCTTGAATTTGGCGATGTCGTGGAAGCAGTCGCTGCGCTTCTGGCCCTCGGGGCATGCCTTGTCGCTGGTGCCCTCGCCGTTGTCGCGCTCGATGATCAATCCGGTGGTCGCGTCGATCATGTTGAAGTCGCCGATGGCGTGGCCATTGGCTTCGAGCGGGTATTTCCAGTGGCGGCCGGTCCATTTTTCCGAAGCCACGTCGAACTCCAGCACGCGCAGCGCTTCCTTGCCGTCCAGCTTCTCGTAGTCCTTTGCCTCGGCGTTCCACACCGGGCCTTCGAGCAGCGCGTAGAGCTTGCTGCCGTCCTTCGACGAAGCCATGCCTTCGAAGCCCTTGGAGCGCTTGATCTGGAAATCGACCGCGCCGCCCGGTGCGCCCGGCGTGGTGACGGCCGGATGGTCGGGGGAGCGCACGGCCTTGCCGTCGACCTGCGTGTCGAACACCGCGAGCACCTTGCCCTTGAGGTCGGCCTTGATCAGGAAGGGGCCGAACTCCTCGCCGATCCACAGGGCGCCGCCGGCAAACTGGAAGCTCTCGGGATCGAAGTCGGAGCCGGTCAGGTAGCGCTGCTTCGTGCCCTCGTGAACGATGCGGAAGGGCACCTTCTTGTCCGGGTCGTGCAGGAAGATGGTGTTCAGGCGGTTGAACTTGCCGCTCTTGAAGTCCACCTTGTAGTGGTTCAGGTAGAGCATGAAGTCGGGCGAGTTGGCCTTGGCGCCAGCACCGTTGTCGGTGAGGATCCAGAACGAGCCGTCGTCCATCTTCTTGATGCCCGAGTGGCCCTGCAGCGGCTGGCCCTTGAAGGGCAGCGAGACGCCGGTGCCGCGGCCACCGGACAAGCCTTCGATGGTGCCCAGCGCCTCCACGCGCTTGCCCGAGGTGAACTTGCCGCTCACCTGCAGGTCGGCGGGCGCATCCTTGGGCGCCGCGACGAAGCTTTGCGCGGGCAGTACGGCATGGCCGGCCAGCGTCGCAGGGAAGGCGGCCTGTGCGGCGGCATGGCCGCAGGCGAACGCGGCGGCCAGCGCGATGAAAGAAGTACAGAAAAAGAAAGAAGCGGGGCGCGTCATTGGAAAGAGAGGTTCCGTGTCGAAACGCGAGACCATGCCGGCCACGCGTGACGCGGCCATGACATGAGGCACCCGGGCCTTCAGCCCGGCGCCTCGCCCGCGACGTGCCCGCGCGTGAACGCCTCCTCGAAGATCGAATAGCCCGACCAGTCGGCATGCGCGAACGAAAGCCGGCCCGCGATGACACGGCCGCGGTGCCCTGCGTCCGGCGACATGCGGTGCGCGCCGATCTGCGCAAGCAGGCCCGGCCGCGGGATCGACATGGCGTGGCCGTAGCGCGTGATCTCGATGCGCGTCGCGAGCGAAGGCAGGTCGGGGTGCGGCACCGAGAGTTCGGCGAGCAGCTCGTCGCGCCAGCCGGTCCAGGGGCGGTCGAGCAGCAGGCGGCGGCCATCGGCGCCGTCGTGGCGGCTCGGGCCGAGCGGGCGGTACCAGCTCAGCACGGTGCCGCGCGGCGTGGGGTCGAGCGTCTGATGGCGCGCATCGACGTAGCCGAGGCCGCGCGTGCCGTGGATCACGTTGTCCCAGCTCGGTGCGGCGCCGGGCCGGTCGGCGAGCGGTCCGCGCAGGTGCACGTTGGCCACGAGCCAGGGGGCATAGCGCAGGTGCGCGGCGGCGTTCTTCAATACCTCCGGCGCGTTTTCGACCACGCGCGCGGCGATGAACACCGGCAGCGCGACGATGCAACGCTCGGCCTGCCAGCGCACCAGCGATTGCGATGCGGCATCCCATGCGTCGACCTCGACGCCGCCGCGAAGCTCGGCGATGCGCGTGACGGCCTGGCCTGTATGCAGCCGGTCGCCCAGCGGCTCGGCCAGCCGCTTCGTGAGCCAGCCATTGCCCTCGGGCCAGGTGAGCACCCCGTCGTGCTCGGCGGCCGATTCGGCGCCGCCGCCTTTCGCATCGCCGGGCGCGTGAAAGCCATGGCGGCTCGCGAAGTAGTGGATGCCGGCCCAGGCCGAGACCTGTTCAATGCCGGCGCCGTAGTCGTCGCGGCAGCAGTAGTCGAGGTACCAGCGCAGCTGCGCATCGCCGAAGCCCTCGCCGTCGAGCCATTGCGCGAAGCTGACGGCATCGAGCGCCAGCAGCTCGGGCGTGAGGGCGGCCTTGAGCGTGGGAATGACGAAGTGCGCCGCGTGCTGCAGCGCGTCGATGCGCTGCGCGAACCTGCGGTACTGCGCGTGCGTGTCGGCGCCCACGCCATGCAGGGGCAGCAGGCCGTCCTGCCACTCGCCGCGGAAGAACAGCCGCTCCTGCGGGCTGTGGCAGAGGTGGCGCTCGTCGTATTCCCAGCGGCCCGCCACGCGCCGGCGCAGGCCGAGTTCCTCGAGCAGGTCCTGTACTTCACGCGCATCGTCGCCGGGCGTCGGCAGGTAGTGCGCGCCGAGCGGACAGGCAATGCCGCTCACCATGCCGCCGCGCGCATTGCCGCCCGCCGCATCCTCGAGCTCGAGCAGCACGAAGTCCTCGATGCCCGCGAGCCGCAGTGCGCGCGCGGCGGCGAGACCCGCGACGCCGCCTCCGGCAATCACCACGCGCGTGCGCTTCATGCTTGCCGGAGACGGGCCCTTGAGCGCGCTGTCGCGCAGTGCGTGGCCGCGCGCGACGTCGATGCCGGTGAAGCCGCCGTCGATGGGCGGCGGCGGGGCCTCGCAGCCAGCGAGCGCAAGGGCGCCCGCCGCAGCCCCAAGAAAACCCCGGCGCTTCATTGCATCCGTCCCTTTCGGGAAACACCGCGGAACCGGCTTTGCCGGGCCGCAGGTGTTGCCCCCGGCGAGGGGGTGGGCGAAGCGACACGAAGTGCGCGAAGACTGGGGGAGATCATTCAGTGCGTCGTGATCACCTTGCCCCACTCCTGCTCGTAGGTGGTGACAAGGGTCTGGTTCGACAGCCGGTTCACTTCGGCCGGCACGCGCGCCATGTCGAGCGGAAAGTCGAACATCAGCGGCAGGGTGGAAGGCGAGAGAAAGCGCAGCCCGGAAGGCAGCGCATCGGGCATGCGGTACGGCCGCCGGCTCGCGATGATGTAGCCCCATTCGCCGAAGCTCGGCACATGCGCGTGGTAGGGCGTTGCCTGCAGGCCGACCGATTCGATGGTCGCCGCCACGGTCCAGTAGCTCTTGCGCGCGACCAGCGGCGAGGTGGTCTGGATCACCGCGTAGCCGCTCGCCGAAAGGCGCTTTTCGAGCAGCGCATAGAAGCTGTTGGTATAGAGCTTGCCGATCGCGAAGTTGGTGGGATCCGGGAAGTCGACCACGATCACGTCGAAAAAGTCCCCGGGCTGCTGCAGCCACTGGAACGCATCGGTATTGACGACCTTCACCTTCGGCGACGAGAGCGAATGCCCGTTGAGCGCCGCCAGCGTTTCATGCGCGGTGAAGAGCTGGGTCATGTTCGGATCGAGCTCCACCAGCGTGACCGATTCGACCGAGGGATATTTCAGGATCTCGCGCACCGCCATGCCGTCGCCGCCGCCGAGCACCGCGACTTTCTTCGGCGCGCCCTGCGCGGCCATCACCGGATGGACGAGTGCCTCGTGGTAGCGGTACTCGTCGCGCTCGGCGAACTGCAGGTTGCCGTTCAGGAACAGCCGGTGCCCGAGCTGCCCGCGCGTGACCACGATGCGCTGGTAGGGCGAGGTGGCGCTGAACACGATGCGGTCCTGGTAGAACTTGTCCTCGGCCAGCGTGGTGATGTGGCCGGCCCCGGCGAAGGCGCCGACCAGCGCGGCCAGCGCCAGCAGGCAGGCCAGCGCATGCGCGCCGATGCGGCGCAACTCATGGCGGAACAGCCACAGCGCCCACACGGCCACGGCCGCATTCATGATACCGAACAGCAGGCCGGTGCGGATCATGCCCAGCTGCGGCACCAGGATGAGCGGAAAGGCCACCGACACCGCCAGCGCGCCGAGGTAGTCGAAGGTGAGCACCTGCGACACCAGGTTCTTGAGCTGGATGTTGCGCTTGAGGATGCGCATCACCAGCGGGATCTCGAGCCCCACCAGCGTGCCGACCACCACCACGAGCCCGTAGAGCAGCAGGCGGAACGCGCCGGGCACGTAGGCGTTCGCGAGGAAGAGAACGGCCGGCAGCGCGCCGCCGACCAGCGCCACGAGCAGCTCGATGCGCAAAAAGTGCGCGGGCAGCTGGCGCTCGAAGAAGCGCGAGAGCCACGAGCCCACGCCCATCGCGAACAGGTAGGTGCCGATGATGGTGCTGAACTGCAGCACCGAGTCGCCGAGCAGGTAGGAGCTCAGCGCGGCCGCGGTCAGCTCGTAGACCAGCCCGCAGGCCGCGACCACGAACACGCTGGCCAGCAGCGCGATCTCGACCGGCTGCGGCCCGCGCGCATCGGCGGAATGCGCGGACACGGCCGCCTCCCCGCTCAATGGATGGCTGCGGCGACGATGACGCAGATGCCCAGGCTCATGGCGGCCACCACCAGGCCCAGCGCCACGTTCTGCTTCTCGACGATTTCGCCCCAGAGGTCATAGGGCGTGAGCTTGTCGATGATGAGGAAGCAGAGCCAGAAGATCAGCACGCCGAGCAGCGCATACACGAGCGATCCGAGGACCACGCCCGGTTTCAGCCATTCAAATCCCATGGGGACCTCCAGTCGTAGTTGCAGTAGTGGGTGACATCAGCGCGAAGCTATGTTGCTCTTGTTCATTTGTGGCCGCCGCCGCTCGAATAGCCGCCATAGGAGCCGCCGTAGCTGCGCGACCCGCCGGAGGATCCACCGCTGCAGGTACTCAGGATGACCAGCAGCACGATGATGACGATCACGATGAGGATGATGGTGCCGCAGCCCAGGCCCGATGCGGCGCTGACCGGCAGCGCATCGCCGCGCGCGAACATGTCCTTCTTGTCGTCGAGCTTGAAGGCGGCGGACACCAGTCCGCTGTCGAGCTTGCTGCCCGAGGACCAGGTCAGCTCGTTGGCCGAGCGCTCCATCGAAAGCAGCGCGTTGCCGCTGGCGAAATCGCGGTTGAAGGTTTTCTGGCCGCGCTCCACCTGCCAGTAGAACTCGCCCGCCACATAGGTGGTTTCGGCGTTGTAGGCGTACTGCTGCGTATAGCGCTTGCCCAGGTAGGTGGCGCTGCTGCCGTTCTCGGCCATGACCGGCGCGCCGGTGGTCGGCTTGACCATGCTCCAGCCGTCCTCGGCGTCCACCAGGAAGCTGAAGCCGCGCTTCTTGTTGTACAGCAGGTATTCGTTCCAGCCGAAGTGCTCGTCGTCGCCGGGCTCCACGCCCATGCGGTGCTGGAAGCCCACCACCTGCCACTGCGCGCCCTGCAGCTGGCCGGTGCTGCCGATGGGGATGAGCGGGCGCACGGGTTCGTTCTGCTCCGCGTGCTTCAGCTCGCCGCCGATGCCCTGCGACACGTCGATGATGCTGTTGCACGAGCCGCAGGTGATGCTCTTGCTGTCGGCCAGGTTGACCGTGACGGGCGCGCCGCAGTTGGGGCAGTTGAAGGCGCGGCCTTTTTCGTCCTTGGCGGATTCGTCGCGCAGGCCCGTGAGCTGCAGGTCCTCAAGCTGTATCGAGCGGCCCAGGTAGGCGCCGGGCGGCTCGGTGCCGTAGTCGATGCTGAGCACCAGCCCCTTGTCGCTGCGCAGTTCGACCATGGGGAACGGGCGGCCCAGCTCGGGCAGGTGCGGCAGTTCACCCTGGGCGGACAGCAGCGTCACCTGCTCGTTGGACGAGACGGTGTAGCTCTGGCCGTTGAATGCGCTGGCGGCCCCCACGCGCAGGTCGCCCGGCGGTGGCGCGGCGCGCTGCAGCTCGAAGGGCAGCGCGAACACGTAGGCGCCGTTGTCCTCGCTCAGGATGCCGGTACGGTCGCCGTCGAGCGCGGCGATCCACTCGGTCCAGCGCCCGCCGGCGGTGCTGTATTGCAGCCGGCCGATGATGGTGAACGGCTGGTTCTGGATGCGGCCCGCGGCAAACAGCTGCAGCGGGCTGAAGTCGTCGAACAGCTCCGCCATCTTGCCGATGCGCGCGAGCGTCTCGCCCTGGCGCACGACGGTGCTCTGGCAGTAGGGGCAAACGGCGAAGGCCGATTGTGCGGACCTGAATTCGACCGGCGCGCCGCAGCCGGGGCAGGGCGCACGGTAGGCGCGCTGGGCGCCGCCTTCTTCAGCCATGGCAAACGGCAGCGGATGCAGCTGCGGGGAATGCCGTGGAACCGGCTACGCCGGGCCACAGGCATTGCCCCCTGCAAGAGGGAGGGAGTAGCGACACGAAGTGCGCGAAGCCTGGGGGTTAGACCAACTTCTTGAGCAGCTCCGCCTTCTTGGCGTCGAACTCTTCCTGCGTGAGGATGCCCTTGGTCTTGAGCTCGCCGAGCTTCTCGAGCGTGGTCATCACGTCGGCCGGGCTCACCACGGCCACGGCCGGCTGCTGCTGGGTGGCCGCGGCCTGGGCCGCCGCGCCCGGGCTCAGGCCCTGCGCGAGGTTCTGCGCCAGCACCTGGCCCAGCGCCACGCCGGCCCCCAGGCCCATGGCATCGCCCGCGATGCCGCTGCCGCCCGCTGCGCCTTCGGCGAACTTCGGGATCGCCTGCGCCGTCTGGTACTGCATGAACTTGCCCATGTCGTTGCCGACCATGCCCATGCCGATCTTCTGGTCGAGGATCTTCTGCAGTTCTTCGGGCAGCGAGACGTTCTGGACCGTGATGTTCTCGAGCTTGATGCCGATCTTCTCGAACTCGGGCACCAGCTGCGCGGCCAGCGCCTGGGCAAACTGGATCTGGTTGGCGGCAAGGTCCAGAAACGGCACGCCGCTGGACGCGATGGCATTGCTGATGTTCTGCAGCACCAGCCCGCGCAGCTGGCCGTCGAGGTCGGCCACGCTGTAGACGTCGCGCGTGCCCGAGATCTCGGTGTGGAACAGCTTGGCATCGCCGATGCGGAAGCTGTAGTTGCCGAAGGCGCGCAGGCGCACGGCGCCGAAGTCCTTGTCGCGGATGGTGATGGGCTGCGGCGTGCCCCACTTCTGGTCGACCTGCTGGCGCGTGCTGAAGAAGTAGACGTCGCTCTTGAACGGGGACTCGAACAGCTTGTCCCAGTTCTTCAGGTACGTGAGCACGGGCAGCGTCTGCGTCGTGAGCTTGTACATGCCCGGGCCGAACACGTCGGCCACCTGGCCTTCGTTGACGAACACCGCCACCTGCGACTCGCGCACGGTGAGCGAGGCACCGTTCTGGATTTCCATCTCCGCCATCGGGAAGCGCCAGGCCAGCGTGCCGTCGCCGGTCTCGGTCCACTGGATGATGTCGATGAACTGTTTCTTGATGAAATCCATCAGGGCCATGGCTGCTCCTCGTCGAATTTTTTTCCGGACTGCGCATATTGCCACATCGCCTTGACGGGTCTTGCTGCTTTCGGCAGGGTGGATCTCCGCCATGCGGCCTATGGCGCCCCGGGCCGAGGTCTACAATCGGCGCCCCCAGAAGAAGCGCCACCAGGAGCAACGGCCCATGTCCGATTCGACGATCCCATCGACCCCCACGCCCGAAGACAAGCGCGCCGAACTGCGGCGCGCCGCCCTCGAGTACCACGAGCTTCCGGTGCCGGGCAAGATTGCCATTGCCGCCACCAAGCAGATGGTCAACCAGCGCGACCTGTCGCTGGCGTATTCGCCCGGCGTGGCCGCGCCCTGCGAGGAAATCGTCAAGGACCCGGCCAACGCCTTCAAGTACACGGCGCGCGGCAACCTGGTGGCGGTGATCACCAACGGCACCGCCGTGCTCGGCCTTGGCGACATCGGCGCGCTGGCATCCAAGCCGGTGATGGAAGGCAAGGGCGTGCTGTTCAAGAAGTTCGCCGGCGTCGACGTGTTCGACATCGAGATCGACGAGAAGGACCCGGCCAAGCTGGTCGAGATCATCGCCTCGCTGGAACCCACCTTCGGCGCCATCAACCTCGAGGACATCAAGGCCCCCGACTGCTTCTACGTCGAGCGCGAGCTACGCAAGCGCATGAAGATCCCCGTGTTCCACGACGACCAGCACGGCACGGCCATCACCGTGGCCGCGGCCATGCTCAACGGCCTCAAGGTGGCGGGCAAGGACATCAGCGAGGTCAAGCTGGTGACCTCGGGCGCGGGCGCCGCGGCACTGGCCTGCCTGAACCTGCTGCTCAAGGTGGGCCTCCAGCGCGAGAACGTGTTCGTGACCGACCTGGCCGGCGTGGTCTACGAAGGCCGCGAGGAGCTCATGGACGACGACAAGCGCCAGTACATGCAGAAAACCACGGCCCGCACGCTGGCCGAGGTGATCGAGGGCGCCGACGTGTTCCTGGGCCTGTCGGCCGGCGGCGTGCTCAAGCCCGCCATGGTGGCCAAGATGGCGCCGCGCCCGGTGATCTTCGCGCTGGCCAATCCGAACCCGGAAATCTCGCCCGAGGACGCCCATGCAGTGCGTCCCGACGTGATCATGGCCACCGGACGCACCGACTACCCGAACCAGGTCAACAACGTCCTGTGCTTCCCGTACATCTTCCGCGGCGCACTCGATTCGGGCGCCACCACGATCACCGACGAGATGGAAATTGCCGCGGTGCGCGCCATTGCCGATCTCGCCCAGGCCGAGCAGAGCGAGCGCGTCGCCGCCGCCTACGTCGGCGAAAAGCTGACTTTCGGGCCCGAATACCTGATTCCGAAGCCCTTCGATCCGCGCCTCATGATGAAGATCGCGCCGGCGGTGGCCAAGGCCGCCGAGGAAAGCGGCGTGGCCTCGCGCCCGATCAAGGACATGGACGCCTATCGCGACCGCCTGCAGAGCTTCGTCTACGCCTCGGGCACCACGATGAAGCCGATCTTCGACGCCGCCAAGCGCGCGCAGAAGAAGCGCGTGGCGTACTGCGAGGGCGAGGAAGAGCGCGTGCTGCGCGCCGCCCAGATCGTGGTCGACGAAGGCATTGCGCGCCCCACGCTGATCGGCCGCCCGGCCATCATCGCGCAGCGCATCGAGAAGTTCGGCCTGCGCCTGAAGGAAGAGCTCGACTACGACATCGTCAACGTCGAGCAGGACCACCGCTACCGCGACTTCTGGCAGACCTACCACCGCATGACCGAGCGCAAGGGCCAGACGGTGCAGACCGCCAAGATCGAGATGCGCCGCCGCCTGACGCTGATCGGCGCCATGCTGCTGCACAAGGACGAGGTCGACGGCATGATCTGCGGCACCTGGGGCACCACGCTGATCCACCTGCACTACATCGACCAGGTGATCGGCAAGCGCCCCGGCGGCTGCGAAAGCACGCCGCAGGACGTGCCGGTGTATGCCTGCATGAACGGCCTGCTGCTGCCCGACCGCCAGGTGTTCCTGGTCGACACCCACGTCAACTACGATCCCTCGCCCGAGGAACTGGCCGAGATCACGACCATGGCGGCCGAGGAAATGATGCGCTTCGGCCTCAAGCCCAAGGCCGCGCTGCTGTCGCATTCGAACTTCGGCACCAGCAACGAGCCCAGCGCGGTCAAGATGCGCAAGACGCTCGACCTGCTGCGCGTGCAGGCGCCCTGGCTCGAAGTGGACGGCGAAATGCACGGCGACGTGGCACTCGACAGCAAGCAGCGCGCGATCGTCATGCCGCACAGCGCACTGGCGGGCGATGCCAACCTGCTGGTTTTCCCGAACATCGACGCGGCCAATATTTCCTACAACCTGCTCAAGACCGCGGCCGGCGGAAATATCGCGATCGGCCCGGTGCTGCTCGGTGCCGCCAAACCTGTGCATATTCTCACGGCCAGCGCAACAGTTCGGCGCATCGTGAACATGACAGCCTTGACAGTCGCCGACGCAAACGCAGAGCGATAAGCCATTTGGCGAGAGTGGCCGCCAACTTAAAGCGCCACTCGATCCCCTTGCGACTGCTCAAACTTTGGGCAGTCGCTTGCTATTTTCGCCAGCGTGGTGCACACTCGCGGGCTTGAATTTGCGGGTTAACCCCAGGGTTGGCTGCCAATTCGGAACCCCGCTCTTTTCTTGTGGTGCCCCATGGCGGCTTACGCCTCGATCACGTCCTCTGTCACTAAGTTTGCGCTCACCGGCTTGATGCTGGCGGCGTTGGCGACGGGGGCCGAGGCCCGCGGATGGTTCGGCACCGGAAAGCCCGCCCAGGAATCGATTGCACTGTCCGAACTGCCGGTTCAGGGCCAGCGAACCTACGAAGCCATCCTGAACGGCGGCCCCTTCCGATTCGAAAAGGACGGCACGGTATTTGGCAACCGCGAGCGTCTTTTGCCGCCCGCGCGGCGCGGTCACTACCGCGAGTACACGGTGGCAACGCCCGGCTCGCGCGATCGCGGTGCACGGCGCATTGTCTGCGGCGGAGAACAGCGCACCACACCCGAGGCCTGCTGGTACACGGCAGACCACTACGCGAGTTTCAGACGGATTGCACCATGAGCGATGACAAAGACTTGAGCGGCGCCCCGAAGCGCCCCGAAGAAATGATGATGACTATGGAAAGACCAGCGGAGATGACCCTATCCCTTCGTGCCGTACGCCCGAACATCGTGCAGTCGATTCGTGCGTTCCGCGTGAACGACCTGCAGGAAGCCGCCAACGCCGCGGGCCAGCACTTCCTGTACGCCAATCTGGGGAACGCCCAGACCAAGCAGGACGTTCTGGACCTGATCGCCCAGCAGTTCACCTTTCCGGCGCATTTCGGCAAGAACTTCGACGCGCTGTACGACTGCATGACCGACCCGTTGCATAAATCGGGCCCGCAGCCCGGTTTCGTGATCGTGCTCGAGCAGATCCCGGCCAACGCCAAGTTCGACAAGGAAGCGCGCGAGCAGCTGCTCGACATCTTCCGCGATGCCTCCGACTACTGGGGAGACCGGAAAGTCCCGTTCCGCTGCTTCTATT
Organism: Variovorax sp. VRV01; assembly: GCF_014852545.1. NCBI lineage: Bacteria > Pseudomonadati > Pseudomonadota > Betaproteobacteria > Burkholderiales > Comamonadaceae > Variovorax > Variovorax sp. VRV01. Next base: position 142,817 of record NZ_JACVBS010000010.1, on the reverse strand, counting down.
CTTTTCTGTAGCCCGTTCTGCACACACCAGCCAAGCAGAACGGGCGAACGAGGCTCAGCCGAACGGCGCAGCACTCGATGGCATCGAAATCAACGGCAGCACCGCCAGTGCGGCCGCCGGCACGGAACCCGAAGGCGAAAAGATGCCGACCGACAAACTGGTCGACGTCTCGCCGCTCGCATTGCGCATGAGCAGCCCCTTCAACGCGGGCTACTGGCTCGCGGCGGCCTGAACAAGCCCACCCCCGAAGCGGCTCACTTCGTGTAGCCGGTTCCGCGGTGTTCACGAACGAAAGCCCGCCTTTGCCAAGGCGGGCTTTTCTATTTGGGCTCGGGGGGAACGGCCTGGGCCAGGGCGACGTATTCGGCCACGGGCACTTCCTCGGCGCGGCGCTGGGCGTCGAATTCGCCTGCAAAGCCGTGCGCGTCCAGCCATTTGCCCAGAGTGTGGCGCATGATCTTGCGGCGCTGGCTGAAGGCGACCTGCACGATTTCGCCCAGGCGGGCGGCATCGACGGCCGGCGGCTCGGCCAGCGGCGCCATGCGCACCACGGCGCTGTCGACGCGCGGCGGCGGATCGAAGCTCTCGGGCGGCACGAACAGCACGTTTTCCATCCGGTAGCGCCACTGAAGCATCACGCTCAGGCGGCTGTAGTCCGACGTGGCGGGGCGCGCGACCATGCGGTCGATCACTTCCTTCTGCAGCATGAAGTGCTGGTCGGCGATCAGGTGCGCGAAGCCCAGCAGATGGAACAGGATGGGCGTGGAGATGTTGTAGGGCAGGTTGCCGACCACGCGCAGCGGCGCCGCGAACCTGGCGGCCAGCGCGGCGAAATCGACCTTGAGCACGTCGGATTCGATGACGTCGAGCTGCGGATGCTCGCGCAGCCGCTTGGCCAGGTCGCGGTCGAGCTCGATGACGGTCAGGCGCCCGAGCCGCTCGACCAGCGGCTGGGTGAGCGCCGCCAGCCCCGGACCGATTTCGACCATGGCGTCGCCAGGCTGCGGCGCGATCTCCTGCACGATGGCATCGATGATGCCGCCGTCGGACAGGAAGTGCTGCCCGAACCGCTTCCTGGCGATGTGTGCCATCAGGACTGGGGCGCCTCGCGGTATTCGACGTAGGCGCGCGCGCGCACTTCCTGCACCCAGGTGCTGAAGGCTTCATCGACCCGCTGCTCGCGCAGCACGGCCCGCGCGGCTTCGCGCTGCTCGGCCTGGGTGAGCTTGGATTCGCGCCGGCCGACCACCTGGATCAGGTGGACGCCGAAACGCGACACCACGGGGTCGCTGATCTGGCCCGGCGCCAGGCGGTCCATGGCTTCCTCGAACTCGGGCACGAACTGGCCCGGGCGCGACCAGCCCAGGTCGCCGCCTTCCTTGGCGCTCGCGTCCTGCGAGTTGTCGCGCGCCAGGCCCGCAAAGTCGGCCGTGCCGGCCTGCAGGCGGCGCTTGAATTCCGCGAGCTGCGCAACCGCCTGCGCGGTGGTGCGCTTGGGGTCGTTGAGCAGCAGGATGTGGCGCACCTGCGTCTGGGTGACGGTGGCGTCGGCGGCGCCGAGCTGGGCCTTGGCCAGCACCTTGAGCACGTGGAAGCCCGCACCCGAACGGATCGGGCCGGCAATGCCGTTGACCGGCGTCGACTGCGTGGCTTCGACGAACAGCGACGGATAGCGGTCGGCGGTGCGCATGCCGACGGCGCCACCGTTGGCGCGGTCCGGCGAATCGGAGTTTTCCTGCACCAGCTTGGCGAAGTCTTCGCCCGCGCGGGCGCGCTGCGCGAGGCCCTGGGCCCGCTGCTGCAAGGTGGCGACCTGCGCTTCGGTGGCGTTCTCCGGCACGGCGACCAGGAGATGCGCGAGGTTGATATTCTGCAGTGCCGCATCCTTGGTGGGGGCATTGCGCTGGTCGCGCAGGTATTCGTCGGCCTCGGAGTCGCTGATCTTGACCTTGGCCTCGACCTCGCGGTCGCGCAGGCGCGTGAGCAGCAGCTGGTCGCGCAGGTCGTTGCGGAATTCGCGCTGCGAGATGCCTTCGGCCACCACGCGGCGGCGCAGTTCCTCGACGCTGATCTGGTTCTGCCGCGCCACGGTCTGCTCGGCCTGGTCGATGGCGACGTCGTCCACCTTGATGCCGTTTTCCTTGGCCAGCTGGAGCTGCGCGCGCTCCGAGATCAGGCGCTCGAGCACCAGGCGCGTGAGTTCGGCGCGCGGCACGCGCTCGGCCTCGGCATTTTCCCGGATGAGGCGCGTGACGCGCGACTGCACCTCGGTGTTGGTGATGGGCTCGGAATTGACCAGTGCGACGATGTATTCGGCCGAGCGCTGCACCGGCGCGGCGGTGGAAGGCGCGGTGCGCGGCGCCGGCGGCGCCAGCCGGGGACCGGCGCGCATGATGTCGGTGATGCCGCTGCCGCCACCGGGACGCAGGCCTTGTGCGCCCGAGGCCGCGGCCAGTGCCGCGAGGCAGCCCAGGGTCAGGATGGAACGGATGTGTTTCATGGCGTTGCTCAATCGTCTCAGTCGTAATTGGTGAAGCGGCTCGGCCCTTCGGTGGGCTGGCGAAGGGGCTGGTAGCGCTGGATGTTGGTCCGCAAGGTCTGCATCGGGCTCGACCCGATGCTGGAGAACCCGACGAATTCGAGCTGGAACATGATGCGCGTGTTGGCCGTCACCGTGCCGGTCGTGATGCGCTGCAGCACCACGCGTCCGATCCAGCAGCAGCCGTCGTACTCGAAGCCGAGCACGCCGTCGGTGAGTTTCTTGTCCTGCAGGCTGTAGTTGAGCCGGCCGACCGCGTACCAGCGCCCGCCGCCCTGGCCCTTGCCCGGGCCGAGGTCCTTGCCCTTGTCGCCCCACAGGTCGTTGAGCGGCCACTGCCAGCCCACGTCGAAGGACTTGTTGCCGTCGGTGGCGAGGGGGGTGGTGGGCGCCTGGTAGCGGAAGGCCGCGCTCAGGTTGCGGTACGGACCCGGGTTGTAGCGCGCGGTGATGGCCGAGCGCTCCGACTTGCGCGTGTCGGGGTTGTACTGGACGACCGTGTCCAGGCTCCACTTGGGCGTCCAGTTGATCTGGGCGCCCAGCAGCAGGTCGCTCGCGCGGTCGGTCACCGGCGTGCCGCCCGGCAGCGTGACCCTCTGGTCGCTGAAGCGCAGCCGCTGCGCAACGCCGAAGCGCGCCGCCTCGACGCCGGTGTCGGGGTCGATCAGGCGCGAGGTGACGCCGAGCGTGAGCGTGTTGGTGTCGGAAATGCGGTCGTTGCCCGAGAAGGCGTTCTCGGTGTAGATGGTCGCGAAGCTGAAATCGTTGGCCGCCGAATCGTAGTTCGGCAGCATGCTCTGGTTGCGGAACGGCGTGTAGACGTAGTAGGCGCGCGGCTCCAGCGTCTGACGGAAGGCACGGCCGAAGTAGTTGGCGTCGCGCTCGAAGATCAGGCCGCTGTCGAGGCTGAAGGTCGGCACCGTCCGGTTGCTCGAGGTCGGGAAGAAATACAGCGAATTCGGGTTGTAGGGCACGCCGTTGACGTACTGGGTTCCGTTCACGGTGAGCCTGGGAACGTCCGACTGCGGCAGGTAGTAGTTGTACGAAGCCGTGTTCAGCTGCAGCTTCGGGATGACGAAGGAGCTCGGTGTGATGAACGGCCGGCTGATGGTGGCAATGGCCAGGGCGCGGTCGCCGTCGGGCTGCGACTGCTGGTTGATGTCGAAGCCGGGCTGGCCGGCCAGGATGGTGTTGACGCGAAAGCGCGTGTAGTCCAGGTTCAGCGAAACGTCGAAGCCGTGCCAGTCGTACTTGTTGTAGTTGGCCGTGATCTGCGGCATCCGGTCATAGGACGGAACGATCGGCGACAGGCTGTATTGCAGCGTCTGGTAGCGCAGCGCACGGATGCCGCCGTTCCAGTCGCCCTTGCTCCAGTTGAGCGAGGCGTCGTTCGACAGCTGGCGCTGTGCCAGCGTGGGCGTGCGCGTGAAGTCGCGCCAGTAGTCGTTGTCGCTGACCCGGTTGATGTTGATGCTGGCCGAGAGCGAATCGAGCCCCAGCGCCTTGGCATTGAAATCCTGGTGGTGATTGGCCCAGATGCCCCAGCGCTTGCTGCTGGGCGGCGCCCCGAAGCTCAGGGCCGAGGCCTGGATTTCGCCGTTGGCGAGCTGCTGCAGCTGCGCGGCGCGCGTTTCGTTGTAGCGCTGTCCCACGAGGCGGTCGCTGCCCATCAGGTCCAGCCGGATGCTGCCGCTGTATTCCTTCTCGAGGTAGCGGAATTCCGAACCCAGGTTGAGGCCGCGCTTGCTCATCAGTGTGGGCGTGAACGTGGCGTCGCGGTTGGGCGCGATGTTCCAGTAGTACGGCTGCGAGATCTCGATGCCGTTGGTGTTGTCGACGCCGATCGTGGGCGGCAGCAGGCCGCTCTTGCGCTCGTTCGACAGCGGAAAGCTCACGCTCGGGATCGGCGGCGTGCTGATGCCCATGAAGCTCAGCCGCGCGTCGGTGGCCACGCCGACGTTTTCCTCGGTGTCGGTGGTCAGCGTGGCCGCGGACAGCAGCCAGGCCGGCATCCAGCCCGGGAAATCCTCGCGGCGGCAGGTGGTGTACGTGGCGGTGCGGGCCACCGACACGTTGCTGTCGACGAAATCGATGCGCTGCGCCTCGCCATGCCCGCCGGTGGCAAGGAAGGAGTAGCGCACGTTGTTGAAGAAGCCTTCGAAGGTCTCGAGCTTGAGCTCGAGCTCGGGGCCTTCGTACACGTTGCCGGCCTGGTTGACGCGCACATTGCCGCGCGCCTTGGCGCGGTCGTCGGGCTGGTAGTACTCGAGCCGGTCGGCGGTGATGGCGACTTCGCCGCGACGCAGCGTGGCATGGCCTTCGACCACGGTTTCGAGGTCCTGGCGGCCCGACAGGCGGTCACCGGTGATCAGGCTGGGCAACTGGCTGCGCTCGGCGGGCGGCAGCGATTCAGTCAGCTGCGGCGTGCGCTTGAGCGTGAGCGGGCCATCGAGGCCTCCGGCCGGCTGGGCCGAGGCGCCGTGCGCGTGCAGCAGCGCCAGCGACAGCACGGCCAATGGCAGGGGCGGTCCGGAACGCCGCAAGGCAACGCGCCGCCTCATCAGGCCTCCCGCCGCATCGTTCCGGCGGAGGTCCGCAGTCTTCCCGAGGAAGGCTGCGAGTGCACAGGGTGCCAAGCGTGGGGGCTTTGGATCGTAGGCATCGGTCAGGAACGAAGGATCGTCGGGAGGACGGCGCGGCAGGCCGGCAGGTTGCAGGAGCCGGCGGCAACTCTGTTCGACCAGGGAGGACCGCAGGAGTTGCCGCGCCAGGCGGATTTGTAGAATCGATTATCCATGACAGCACCCCCGCTCCCGGCCTCCGAGCCCATCCCCTCCGCCACGGCCATTCTCTGGACAGATCCGCAGCGGGCCGCGGCGTTCCAGAACTGGCTGGCCGGCATCGGCGCCGCGCACGGCCTGCTGCCCGAGACGGTGCGCCTTGCCTCCGCCGATGCGAGCTTTCGCCGCTACTTCCGCATCGACGCCACGGGGAGCGCCGCCAGCCGCATCGTGATGGATGCGCCGCCCGACAAGGAGAACAGCGAGCCCTTCGTGCAGGTTGCCCGCCTGATGGCCGAGGCCGGCGTGACCGCGCCGCAGGTGCTCGAGTGGGACCGGACCCACGGCTTCCTGCTGCTCGACGACCTGGGCCGCGAAACCATGCTCGACGTGATCGACCCGGCCCGGCCCGACGCCAGCCGTCCGCTCTACGACCAGGCGATCGATGCGCTGATCCGCTGGCAGCTGGCTTCCAGGCCGGACGTGCTGCCGCCCTACGACCGCGCCTTGCTCGAGCGCGAACTGGCGCTTTTTCCCGAGTGGTACATCGGGCGCCACCGCGGCATTGCCGTCGAAGGCCAGCTCAAGGAGCGGCTGGAACGCAGCTTCAGGCTCATCGTCGAGAACAACCTGGCCTCGCCGAGCGTCTACGTGCACCGCGACTTCATGCCGCGCAACCTGATGGTCCGCAACGATGCCGATTTGGGCGTGCTCGACTTCCAGGACGCGGTCTACGGCCCCATCACCTACGACATCGCGAGCCTGATGCGCGACGCCTTCCTGAGCTGGGACGAAGAGTTCGTGCTCGACGTCACCATCCGGTACTGGGAAGCGGCGCGCAAGGCCAAGCTGCCGGTCGATGCCGATTTCGGCGCGTTCTACCGCTCGGTCGAATGGATGGGACTGCAGCGCCACCTCAAGGTGGCCGGCATCTTCGCCCGCCTGACGCTGCGCGACGGCAAGCCGCGCTACCTGGCGGACACGCCGCGCTTCATCGCCTACATCCGCTCCACCGCCAGCCGCTACATGGAACTCACGCCGCTGCTGCGGGTGATCGACGAGATCGAAGGCACGTCGGCGCTGACCGGCTTCGCCTACGGCAGGGTTTAGGGCTCTAGATGCCCCGCTTCCACTGCCCGGTGCCTTTGACCGCGGGTGCCACGCTCGAGCTGCCTCCCGGTCCCGCGCGCCACGTGCAGGTGCTGCGCATGCAGCCCGGGGACGCGCTCACCTTGTTCGACGGCTCGGGCGGCGAATACGCGGCAACCGTGGAGCGCATGGGGCGCAGCGATGTGTCGGTGGCGATCGGCGCCCATGCGCCGGCCGAGCGCGAAGCCATGCGCGCGGTGCACCTGGCCGTCGGCATGCCCGCCAACGAGCGCATGGACTGGCTGGTCGAGAAAGCCACCGAACTGGGCGTCGCGAGCATCCAGCCGCTGGCCACGGCCCACGGCGTGCTGCGGCTCTCGGGCGAGCGCGCCGAGAAGAAGAGGACGCATTGGGAAGCGATTGCCATTGCCGCCTGCGAGCAATGCGGCCGCAACCGCGTGCCGCGGATCCATCCGGTGCGGCCGTTCTCGAGCCCCTCGGCATGGACCGACGCAAATGCGGGCGCCGCCACGCTGCGCCTTGTCCTGAGCCTCGCCCAAGGCACGCGGGGCCTGGCCGATGCCACCGCCTCGGCGCCGGCCGGCGGCAGCGTGCTGGTGCTGAGCGGACCCGAGGGCGGCCTGAGCAGCGCCGAGGAACAGGAAGCGCTGGCATGCGGCTTTGCGCCGGTCACGCTCGGGCCACGCGTGCTGCGCGCCGAAACCGCAGCACTCGCCGCGCTGGTATTGCTCGCCGCCCCTTGAGGAATGCTTTCCGCGAAGGCTTGCCACACCCACTCCCCATCACAAGAAAAGGATCTCCACGCCATGCCTCGTTCGCCCCGCGCCCTCCGGCTCGCTCCCCTTATGCTGGCCATGCTCTGCGCCGTCCACGGCGCGCAGGCCCAGAACACCGCCGTGGCGCCCACGCCTGCACAGGTCACGCCCGAGGTGGACAAGACCTTCACCCAGCTGATGGCGGCGCCCGCGATCCAGAAGCTGCTCGACGCGGTCAAGGCCGACCATGAGCGCTCGGTCGAAGACCTCAAGATGCTGACCGAGATCGAAGCGCCGCCGTTCAAGGAAAGCAAGCGCGCCGAAGCCTTCCTGGCACGCATGAAGGCGCTCGGGCTCGCCGACGCGAGGATCGATGCCGAAGGCAACGTGATCGGCCTGCGCAAGGGCACCGGAAACGGCCCCAAGCTTCTGGTGTCGGCCCACCTGGACACCGTGTTCCCCGCCGGCACCGACGTGAAGGTGAAGGAGCATGAGGGCAAGCTCCACGCGCCCGGCATCGCGGACGATACGCGCGGCCTGTCGGTGCTGCTGTCGTGGCTCAAGGTGCTCAACGACAACAAGATCCAGACCGTGGGCGACCTGCTCTTCGTCGCCAATGTCGGCGAGGAAGAGCTGGGCAACCTGCGCGGCATGAAGGCCATCTTCCGCGACCATCTCGACATCGACGGCATGGTGGGGCTGGAGCCTTCACCCGACGGCAACGTGCTGGTCCTGGGCACGGCGAGCCATCGCTATGAAGTCACGTTCAAGGGACCGGGGGGCCACAGCTTTGCCGCGTTCGGCCAGGTGCCCAGCGCCATCCACGGCATGGGCCGCGCCATTGCCAAGATCGCCGAAGTCCGCACGCCCAGCTTTCCCAAGACCACCTTCACCGTCGGCACCGTGGGCGGCGGCACCTCGGTGAACACCATTGCGCCCGATGCCCGCATGGCCATCGACATCCGCTCGGACGACATGGCGTCGCTGCTGGAAACCGAAAAGAAGATCCTCGCGGCCATCGACGAAGCGGTGGCCGAGGAGAACAAGCGCTGGAACGTGGCGACGCTGAGCGCCAGCAACAAGCTGATCGGCGACCGGCCGGGCGGGCGCACGCCGTCCGATTCGGTGATCGTGGAGGCGGCCGTCCGCTCGAACACCGCCTTCGGCCACAAGACGCTGCTGCGCGGCGGCAGCACCGACGCCAACGTGCCGATGTCGTACGGCATCCCGGCCATCATCATCGGCGGCGGCGGAAAGTCGACCGGCTTCCATGCCCTGAGCGAATCGATCGACGTGACAGATGCCTGGAAAGGCGCGCAGAATTCGCTGGTGACAGTGCTGGGTCTGGTCGGCGTGCAAGGGGTAAGCCCCGCATTGCTGCCGAAACGCGCACCGCGTCCCAGGTAATTTGTCACGCTGCGGGCTTAAAAGTAAACAAGCTTGCTCGCCCGGGGCCCCTCGCGCTGGGAAAATGCCAGCGGTTCTGTCACACACCAAGGAAACGTCCATGGGAATGCTCGATTCGGTACTCGGCCAGGTTCTCGGGGGCGCCGCCCAACAGCAGCAGCCGCAAGGCGGCGGCATCGGCGGGCTGGGAGACCTGGGAGGCCTCGCTGGCGCGCTGGGCGGCCTGCTCGCCAACAACGGCGGCACGGGTGGCCTTGGAGGCCTGGTCTCGAAATTCGAGCAGGCCGGCATGGGCGACGTGATCGGCTCCTGGATCGGCAAGGGCGAAAACCAGCCCGTGTCCGGCGGCCAGTTGGAGAACGCGCTGGGCAGCGACACCATCGCCAGCATCGCCTCCAAGCTTGGCATCAATGCGCAAACGCTGCTGCCCATGCTGGCCACCATGCTGCCGGCCCTGATCGACCAGCTCACGCCGCACGGCAAGGTGCCGGAGCAGGGCCTGGACAACCCGAACGACCTGCTGGGTACGCTCGGCAGCCTGCTGCAGAACAGGCAGCCTTGAGCGAACTGTTTGCTCATCGGAAATTCCGGCGCCCGCGAGGGCGCTTTTTTTTGCCTGCCGCATTTCGGCTGGCGCATCCAGGGCGATTCGCGTAGAACCGCAGCCTTCCATGCCGCAACACGCCTTCGCCGCCATTTCTCCATGAACCGCAACCTCTGGCTGCTCGCCATCTGCCAGGGCCTATTCCTGACCAACAACGTCACCTTCATTGCCATCAACGGGCTGGTCGGCCTGAGCATCGCGCCGCGCGGCTGGATGGCCACGCTGCCGGTCATGGGCTATGTGGTGGGCGGGGCGCTCACCACCGGGCTGGTGGCGCGCACGCAGCAGCACTTCGGGCGGCGCGGGTCGTTCCAGATCGGGCTGGCGGTGGGGCTGGGCTCGGCCTTGCTGTGCGCCTTCGCGGCCATCTCGAAGAACTTCTGGCTCCTGTGCCTGGCCACGCTGGTGGCGGGCTACTACAACGCCAACGCCAACCTCTATCGCTTCGCGGCCGCCGAACTCGCGGCCCCGGCTTGGCGCGAGAAGGCGGTGTCGCTGGTGATGGCCGGCGGCTTGATCGGCGCGGTGGCGGGGCCCAACCTCGCGGCCGCCACGCGCGAAGCGTTCGCGGTGCCGTTCGCGGGCGCCTACATCGCGCTGGCGGCGGTGGCGCTGGTGTCGATGGTGGTCATGCGCTTCATCGAGTTTCCCGCCACGCTCACGCGCCAGCAGGCGCTGGGCGGGCGGCCGCTGTCTCAGATCATGCGCCAGCCGGTGTTCATTGTGGCGGCCGCGGCGGGCGCGCTGGGCTTTGGCGTGATGAACCTGCTGATGGCCGCCACGCCCATTGCCATGCAAATCTGCAGCCTGCCTTTTTCCGACGCCGCGCTGGTGCTCGAATGGCATGTGATCGGCATGTTCGCGCCGGGCTTCTTCACCGGCCACCTGATCCGCCGCTTCGGCGCGCTGCCGGTGATGGGCGTGGGGCTCGCGCTGAACTTTGGCTGCATCGCCGTTGCGCTGTCGGGCGTGACGCTGCAGCACTTCCTCGTGGCCCTGTGCCTGCTGGGCGTGGGATGGAATTTCCTGTTCACGGGCAGCACCACGCTCTCGCTCACGGCCTACACCGCGGAAGAGCGCGACCGGGCGCAGGGCGCACTCAATTTCTGCGTGTTCGCGACGCTCGCGCTGACTTCATTCGCCTCGGGCGTGCTGGTCACGACGCAGGGCTGGCAGCTGCTGAACTACGGCTCGCTGGTGCCGGTGGCGCTCACGGGCGCGGCACTGCTCTGGCTCGCGCAGACGCGCCGGCGCGCGGCTGCGGCCGCGAGCGCCTGAAGCGCTTCCTCCTTCTTCAGTCCGGCGGAAAGCGCTTGCCGAGCCAGCGCTGCAGCGCGGCGAACACGGGTTCAGCCTCGAGCTCGTTGAATATCTCGTGGTACATCGATTCGAAGCACTGCGCTTCGACCATGCCGCCGGGCGCGGCGGCAGCCGCGAAGGCCCGGCTGGCGGCCGGCGCCACCAGGCGGTCGTCGCCTGCATACAGCAGCAGGGTCGGCACCGGCCAGTGCGCCGCCGCCTGCTGCACTATCGCCCCTTCGTGCGCCAGAAAGCGAGCGAGCCGGCTGCCGATGCGGTCGTGCGTGAGCGGATCGTCGCGGTAGGCCTGCACCACCGCCCGGTCGTGCGAAAGAAAGTTGTCGTCCAGGCCGTTGCCGACGCGCAGCCCGGGCGCAATGCGCGGCAGCACCGCGAGCAGCGCCTTCTGGAACCAGTTCAGGCCCGGGTCGAGCCCTGGCGAGGACAGCACCAGCCCGTCGACCGGCCGCACACCGCGCGCCACCAGGCTGGCCGCGACCAGCCCGCCCAGGCTGTGGCCGAGCAGCAGCAGCGGCAAGCCGGGGTTCTCGCGCCGCGCATCGTCGATAACCAGCGCGAGGTCTTCGACCAGCCGCAGTTCGCCGGGCAGCACGCCGCGCGCACCGGACGATCCGCCGTGGCCATGATGGTCATGGGCCCACACTGCGAAGCCCCATGCGTGCAGGCGCGCCGCAAGTGGGTGATAGCGCCCGGCATGCTCGCCGAGCCCATGCACCAGCACGACGACGCCGCGCGATGCGCCGGCCGCCGGAAGGCGGCGCAGCAGCAGTGTTTCGCCGTCCGGCGTGGGCAGCGAAACCCGCTGCGGCAAAGGCAGCAGCTGCGCCGCCGCCGGGCTCAAGCGGCCGCCGGCTCCGCAGCCGCGGCGCGGTGCGCGGCCGGCAGCGCCGCAATCACCTCGGCCACCGCAGCCGTGAGCTTCTTGGCGTAGGGCACGTGCAGGAATTCATTGGGGCCATGGGCATTGCTCTTCGGACCCAGCACGCCGCAGACCATCATCTGCGCCTTGGGGAAGCCGGCGCTCAGCATGTTCATCAGCGGAATGGTGCCGCCCTGGCCGATGTAGCCGCAGGATGCGCCGAAATGCGCCCGCGAGGCCTTGTTGAGCGCATCCTCGAACCACGGCGTGATCGTCGGCGCATTCCAGCCGGTGGCGCCGCCGCCGCTTTCGAAGGTCACGCGTGCCTGGTAGGGCGCGTTGTCCTCGAGCAGCGTCTTCAGCTGCTGCACCGCTTCGGCCGCATCGACCAGCGGCGGCAGGCGCAGCGACAGCTTGAACGCGGTGTAGGGGCGCAGCACGTTGCCCGCGTCCTTCAGCGCCGGAAAACCCTCGGCGCCGGTCACCGAGAGCGTGGGCTTCCAGGTGCGGTTGAGCAGCGCCTCGACCGGATCGGTGGTGGTCGGCAGCGCGAACACGGTCGAGCCGCCGCAGTCGTAGTGCGCCCACGGGAAACGCTTGTAGACCTCGTCGCCCAGGATCGCCGCGGTGGCCCTGGCCTGCGCCAGGCGGTCGGCCGGCACTTCGCAGTGGAAGCTCGCGGGCAGCAGGCGGCCGGTGGCGCTGTCCTCGAGGCGGTCGAGCACCTGCCGCATGATGCGGAAGCTCGAGGGCACGAGACCCGACGCATCGCCCGAGTGGATGCCTTCGGTCAGCACCTCGACCTTGAGCGTGCCGCTGGCCATGCCGCGCAGCGAGGTGGTGAGCCACAGCTGATCGTAGTTGCCGGCGCCGGAGTCGAGGCAGATCACCAGTTCGACATTGCCCAGCCGCGGACGCAATGCGTCGACATACGGCAGCAGGTCGTAGGAGCCGCTTTCCTCGCAGGTCTCGATCAGCCCGACGATGCGCGGATGCGCCGCGCCCTGGTTCTTGAGCGCCTGCAGCGCGGCAATGCTGGCGTAGACCGCATAGCCGTCGTCGGCGCCGCCGCGGCCGTAGAGCAGGCCGTTCTCGTACTTGGGCGTCCAGGGGCCGAGGTCGTTGCGCCAGCCGGTGAATTCGGGTTGCTTGTCGAGGTGGCCGTACATCAGCACGGTCTCGCCCATGTCAGTGCCGGTGGCCGGCACTTCGAAGAACAGCACCGGCGTACGGCCTTCGAGGCGCACGATCTCGAGCTTCAGCCCCTCGACCTTCTGCGCCTCGACCCAGGCCGCCGCATTGCGCAGCACGGTTTCAAGGTAGCCGTGGGCCGACCAGTCCTTGTCGAAGCCGGGCGACTTGGCGGGAATCGCGATGTAGTCGGTGAGTTGCTTGAGGATGTCGCCATCCCACTGGGCGGTGACGTCGGACAGGGCACGCTCGGCATCGAGCAGGCCGGTGGGCATTTCGCGGTGCAGGGGGGCGTTCATCGGGTTCTCCGCGGGGAAGGAAAAAAACGCATTTTGCGCCCTTGGGCGAGCGCGCGTAGAGTGCGGCGATCTCAACCCGGAGCGCAATGTGAGCAAGGCAGCATCGACTCGGATCAAGGTGGGCATCGGCGGCTGGACCTACGAGCCCTGGCGCGACAATTTCTATCCCAAGGGGCTCGCGCAGGCAAAGGAGCTGCGCTATGCAAGCCGCCAGGTCAGCGCCATCGAGATCAATGGCACCTACTACAGCACCTTCAAGCCCGAGACCTTCCGCAAATGGCACGACGAGGTGCCGGAGGACTTCATGTTCTCGATGAAGGCCTCGCGCTTCGCCACCAATCGCAAGGTGCTGGCCAGCGCGGGCGATTCGATCAAGCGCTTCATCGACAGCGGCGTGAGCGAACTCGGCGACAAGCTCGGCCCGATCGTGTGGCAGTTCATGCCCACGAAGCCCTTCGATGCGGAAGATTTCGAGGCCTTTCTCGAGCTGCTGCCCAAAAAGGAAGGCAGCCGCGCGCTGCGCCACGTGATGGACGTGCGGCACCCGAGCTTCATCACGCCCGGCTACCAGGCGCTCGCGAAGAAGCACAAGGTCTCGACCGTGTTCACCGACGCGGACAAGTTTCCTTCGTTCGAGGAGCCCGAAGGCGACTTCGCCTATGCGCGGCTCATGATGGCCGACGCCAAGCTCAAGACCGGCTATGCGCCGAAGGCGCTCGACACCTGGGCCGAGCGCGCGCGGCAATGGGCCGAAGCACCCAGGAAGCGCGACGTGTTCGTCTACTTCATCAACGGCGCCAAAGAGAAAGCACCGGCCGCGGCCGGTGCCTTGCTGGAGCGCCTGGGTTGGAAGCCGCCTGAAGAGGCGGCCTGAGCCGAAAGAGCCTGATCGGTCAGGCTGCGGCTTGCAGCGACGGCTTGGCGCCGAAGCTGATTTCGCCGGACAGCTGGCCGCCTTCCTCGATCACGATCTTGCCGTAGCGGATCTTGCCGGTGACCTTGCCGGTCGAGTGGATCACGAGCTTTTCGCGCACCGTGAGGTTGCCGTCGAACACGCCGCGGATCTCGGCGATGTCGATCTCGGCCGAGCCCTTGAACTCGCCCTGTTCGGCGATCTGCATCAGGCGCGAGTCCATGGTTGCTTCGACCAGGCCTTCGACCACGAGCGTGTCGCAATCGGTGATCTCGACGCCCTTGAGCTTGATGTTGGGGCCGACGGTGAGCTTGCTGCCGCCTTCCTTGGCCGGCGCGGTCGCTGCAGAGAGGCCCCCTTGCTGCGCGGTCAGCGACGAAGGATTGACGGGCGAGCCCGAGAGATTGGTGCCCGAGCCCACCAACGGCGCGGGACGAGAGGTCAACGAGTCGGTGTCACGATCACGCTTGCCGAAAAAGGGGGACTGTGTGGCCAATGGGGAGCTCCTCAACAAAACGACTATCGTAAGAACCCGCTCGCGGCCTGCGGCACTTCATTGCGCAATAAACGTAACCGAATAAGTCCCGCAGCACGCCGCCAATGCCGCTTCCCCGTGCCCCGGCCACCGAAAAGATGACCCGATCGAACACCGCACCTGCCGCCCGGACCCTCGCGATCTCCTCGACCATCGATTCGCGCTTCGACAAACCTGCGAGCGGCTGGCGGCGCCGGCTGTTCACGGTGATCTTCGAGGCCGACACGCGTGCGGGTCTGCTGTTCGACCTCGCCTTGATCGCCGTGATCGTGGCCAGCGTGCTGGTGGTGATCCTCGACAGCGTGCAGTCGATCCGCGAACAGTGGCGGCCCGTGTTCAACGCGCTCGAATGGATGTTCACCATCCTGTTCACGCTCGAATACATCGCGCGGCTCGCCTGCGTGAACAAGCCGCTGCGCTACGCGCTGAGCTTCTATGGCGTGATCGACCTGCTCGCGCTGCTGCCGACCTTCCTGGTGGCGCTCGCGCCCGAGCTCGCCTACCTGATCGACGTGCGCGTCCTGCGGCTTTTGCGCGTGTTCCGCATCTTCAAGCTGTCGCGCTATTCGGTGGAATACCGCGCGCTGGTCTCGGCCGTGGCCGCGAGCCGGCGGAAGATCACGGTGTTCGTGGGCTTCGTGATGCTGGTGGTGCTGGTGATGGGCACGCTGATGTACGTGGTGGAAGGCCCGCAGCACGGCTTCACGAGCATTCCGGTGGCGATCTACTGGGCCATCTCGACCATGGCCACGGTGGGCTTCGGCGACCTCGTGCCGAAGACGGATCTCGGCCGCGCGATTGCCTCGGTGATGATGCTGCTGGGCTGGGGCGTGCTCGCGGTGCCGACCGGCATCGTGACGGCCGAGATGGCCCGGCGCGGGCCCGACGACGACATGGCAGGGCCCGTAGCGCTCGCATCGCGGGGCGTGCTGGCGATGACACCGCCCTCGGCCGTGGCCGTACCGGTGCGCCGGCTCACGCCTGCGGCCAGACGGCGCGCCCTTGCGCAGCATCGTCGAGGCGGGCGATGAAGGCATTCGCGTCGGGCTCGGGCAGCGTGAATGTGAAGTCCACCGCATCGCCGTGCCGCACATCGACCAGCGAGGCGCCGGCCACGGCAGCGATCTCGCGCCGCACCAGTCCTTCGAGCGCATAGGGCACGGCGCATTGCAGCAGCCGCTGGCGCACCAGCGGCACCAGCGCGGCCCCGAGGCAGGCCTGCGCCACCGCGTCGGTGTAGGCCCGCACGAGTCCGCCCGCGCCCAGCTTGATGCCGCCGAAGTACCGCACCACCGTGGCAAGCACGCCTTCGAGCTGCTGGTGCCGCAGCACCTCGAGCATGGGTCGCCCGGCCGTGCCGCCCGGCTCGCCGTCGTCGTTGGCGGCCGACTGGCCACCCGCCATCAGTGCCCAGCAGACATGCGCGGCGGCGGGGTGCTCGGCGCGAAGGGATGCCACCACGGCCAGGGCCGCGGCCCGGTCGGCCACCGGCTGCACGCAGCCGATGAAGCGGCTCTTCTTGACCAGCAGTTCGCTGTGTACCGGTTGCGCAAGCGTGAAGCTCATGGAGCTGCCGTTTTCAGTCGGGGCGCGGAAGCGCTCAGCGCTCCCGCTCGAACTTGAACACGGCCGTGCCCGCGCGTGCATTGGGCAGCCAGCGCACGCTGCGGCCTTCCTGCACGCCGAAGGCATCGAGCACGCTCAGGCTGTTCTTCTGCGCCAGCACCTCGAAATCCTTGAAGGTGCCGACCCGGATGTTGGGCGTGTCGTACCACTGGTAGGGCAGGCGGCGCGTCACCGGCATGCGGCCGCGCGCAATGCTGATGCGGTTGGGCCAGTGCGCGAAGTTGGGAAAGGCCACGATGCCGATGCGGCCCACGCGCGCGGTTTCGCGCAGCATGATCTCGGCGTTTCGCAGATGCTGCAGCGTGTCGATCTGCAGCACCACGTCGAACGAGGCGTCGTCGAACATCGCCAGGCCTTCGTCGAGGTTCAGCTGGATCACGTCGACGCCGCGGCGGATGCACTGCAGCACGTTGCCGTCGGCAATTTCCACGCCGTAGCCGCTGCAGCCGCGCTCACGCTGCAGCAGGTCGAGCAGCGCGCCGTCGCCGCAGCCGAGGTCGAGCACGCGCGCGCCCTCGGGCACGAGGTTGGCGATGAGGCGCTGGGTCTCGATGTCGCTCACGATGCACTCCCTTCGGCCAGCACCTCGTGCGCCACGCGCTCGAAGTAGGAACGCACCACGCCCATGTAGCGCACGTCGTCGAGCAGGAAGGCGTCGTGCCCGTGCGGTGCGTCGATTTCGGCGTAGCTCACGTTGCGGCGGTTGTCGAGCAGCGCCTTCACCAGTTCGCGGCTGCGCGCGGGCGAGAAGCGCCAGTCGGTCTTGAAGCTCACGAGGAGGAACTTGGCGGTGGCGCCCGCGAATGCCGCGCTGAGGTTGCCGCCATGCGAACGCGCGGGGTCGAAGTAGTCGAGCGCGCGCGTGATCAGCAGGTAGGTGTTGGCGTCGAAGTATTCGCTGAACTTGTCGCCCTGGTAGCGCAGGTAGCTCTCGATCTGGAATTCGATCTCCTGCGTGGAGTAGCGGTAGTCGAGCGCCGCCGCCTCGCCCTCGACCGCGCTGCGCAGGATGCGGCCGAACTTGGCGTTCATGACGTCGTCGCTCAGATAGGTGATGTGGCCGATCATCCGCGCGATGCGCAGGCCGCGCTTGGGGATCACGCCGTGCTCGTAGAAGTGGCCGCCGTGGAAGTCGGGGTCGGTGACTATGGCGCGGCGCGCCACTTCGTTGAAGGCGATGTTCTCGGCCGTGAGGTTGGGCGCGCTGGCCACCACCACGGCATGCCGCACGCGATCGGGGTACTGCAGCGTCCACGACAGCGCCTGCATGCCGCCCAAGCTGCCGCCCATCACCGCCGCGAGCGTGCGGATGCCGAGCGCGTCGAGCAGCGCGGCCTGCGCATCGACCCAGTCTTCGACCGTGACCACCGGAAAATCCGCGCCATAGACGCGGCCGGTGGCGGGGTTGACATGCATCGGGCCGGTGGAGCCGAAACAGGAGCCGAGGTTGTTCACGCCGATCACGAAGAAGCGGTCGGTGTCGACCGGCTTGCCTGGACCCACCATGTTGTCCCACCAGCCTTCCGACCGCGCCTGGCCTTCGTAGGTGCCGGCCACGTGGTGCGAGGCATTGAGCGCATGGCAGACCAGCACCGCGTTGCTGCGCTCGGCGTTCAGGGTGCCGTAGGTTTCGTAGGCGAGCGTGTAGCTGCCGAGCGACGCGCCGCTGCGCAGGGCCAGCGGGCCCTCGAACTGCATCGACTGCGGAGTGACGACCAAGGGAGGTGACGACATCAATGAAAAACCCGGCCTCGCCAAAAACGAGCCGGGTTGCTTGTTCGCCAACTTGACTGTCTTTAGCTGAATTTATTAAGCGCCCGCAAGCTGAAGCAAATCGGCGCAGCCGGCAGTATATCGCCCCGCCGCGCTACCAGCCGACGACCATCACGAGGCCGAGCACGAGGAAGATCGCGGCCGAGACGCCGTGCACCAGCTTGATGGGCACGCGCCGCACGATCTTCTCGCCGAGCCACACCACCGGCGCGTTGGCCAGCATCATGCCGAGCGTCGTGCCGGCGACCACCCAGAAATACTCCTGCGTGAAGCGCGCGGCCAGCATGACGGTCGCGATCTGGGTCTTGTCGCCCATTTCGGCCAGGAAGAACGCGACCAGCGTGGTGACGAAGACCCCGTGGTGGGTGGCCGCGGGGGCGTCGTCCTCGTCGAGCTTGTCGGGGATCAGCATCCATGCCGCCATGGCGATGAACGAGCCGCCCAGGATCCAGCGCAGCACGTCGGGCCCGAGCCAGTGGGTGATCCAGTTGCCGACCGCGCCGGCCAGTGCGTGGTTGACGATGGTGGCCGCGAAGATCCCGAGCACGATCGGCCAGGGTTTCCTGAAACGCGCCGCAAGCAGAAGAGCCAGCAGTTGGGTCTTGTCGCCCATTTCGGCGAGCGCAACCACGCCGGTTGCAACGAGAAAAGCTTCCATGAAAGAGAGGGGTTCCTTGGGCCGAAGGACGCAATTGACCGTGCAACACCTTCGGCCATATTCCCGAAGTTGCACGGTCAAAGGTCTCGCCAGGTGTGTCCACTGCACGCGCCATGTCCTGTGTGGGGCAGGACAAGTCTGTTGACGCGGGCCCTTCTCGCGATGGAAGGCGGCTACTCCCCAATGACGGGTGGGATTCTACCTGCTGCGCCGCAGCCAACGGCCGGTTTTGTAAGCGTGCGCTAGCTTTCCATAAATTTTTCGAGGCCCTACAGGATGCAGCAAATTACTGCTTGCATTTCACGTATTTCACCCATAATGCACGAGCCTCCCTCTTCATTTTGCCGGGGAGGAAGTTCGGTGATCGGTCAGTTTCGCGCGACTCGACGGCTCTCGTTTGAGTGATGCTTTCGGGACTCCATCGCTTTTCTTGCTATGTGTTTATAGGAGTCCCTTGATGGGCAACAAACTGTATGTCGGCAACCTGCCTTACTCGGTGCGCGACAGTGATCTCGAACAGGCTTTTGGACAATTCGGCGCGGTGACCAGCGCCAAGGTCATGATGGAACGCGACACGGGCCGCTCGAAGGGCTTCGGCTTCGTCGAGATGGGCAGTGACGCGGAAGCGCAAGCAGCCATCAATGGCATGAACGGCCAGCCGCTCGGCGGCCGCAGCGTCGTCGTCAATGAAGCACGTCCCATGGAAGCACGCCCCCCGCGCAGCGGTGGCGGCGGCTACGGCGGCGGCGGTGGTGGTTATGGCGGCGGTGGTGGCGGTGGCTACGGCGGCGGTGGTGGCGGCTACGGTGGTGGCGGCGGTGGCCGCTCCGGCGGTGGCGGCGGCTATGGCGGCGGTGGTGGTGGCCGCTCCGGCGGCGGTGGTGGTGGCGATGGCGGCTTCCGCAGCCCCTATGGCGCCGGCCCCCGTGGCGGTGGCGGCGGTGGCCGCTCCGGCGGCGGCGGCGGCTACGGTGGTGGCGGCAACAGCGGCTACTGAGCGCTGCAGCCAGGCACGCACAAGTAAAAAGGGCTCCTCAGGGAGCCTTTTTCATTGGGGCCGCCGCCCCGGTGAATTCATCAGCTTTCGCCGCTGCGCTTCTTGCGGGCGCGGCCCTGCACGGCGCGGTCGAGCAGCGCGTTCGGCAGCATGCGCATCAGCTTGGCGACCACGCCCATCTGCCAGGGAATCACGCGGTAGCTGGTGCCGGCCTCGATCGCGCGCAGCGCCTGGTCGGCAAAGTCCCGGGCCTTCATGAGAAAGGGCATGCCGTAGCGGTTGCCCTGGGTCAGCGGCGTGTCGATGTAGCCGGGGCACAGCGTGACGACCTTGACGCCGCTGTTGTGCAGTTCGCCGCGCAGGCTCTCGCAGTACGCGACCACGCCCGCCTTGCTGGCGCAATAGGCGCCGTGCCCCGGCAGCCCGCGAATGGCCGCGACGCTCGCGATGCCGACCAGCCGGCCGCTGCCGCGCTGCCTCATCGCCGCCACGAAGGGATGGAAGGTGGCCATCAGGCCCACGTTATTGGTGGCGAAGGTCCGGGCCATCACCTCGATGTCCTCGCGCTGTGCCGTGTCGATGCCCACGCTGATGCCGGCGTTTGCAATCACCACGTCGGGCAGGCCCTGGCGTTCGATGCAGGCGGCGCCCGCGGCCACGATGCTGTCGGTTTGCGCCACGTCGGCGCCATAGACCTGGTAGCGGGCGGGGTCCAGCTGGCGCTCACCGGCCCAGGATTCGATTTCCGCGGTGCGCCGCGCCACCAGCGCGAGGCGGTAGCCCGCCTCGTAGAAGCTGGCGGCCAGGGCCTGGCCGATGCCGCTCGATGCGCCGGTGATGAAGACAAGCGGGGAGGGGCTCATGCGCGGGTTCAGCGCGGCTTGCCGGCCGCCGAGGGAATCAGGACGCCGCGCACCCGGCCGGTCAGGTTGGCAACGCCGCTCAGGTTGTCGTAGTCGAGGTTTTCGGCGGTGAACTGGTCGGCGCCGCGGATGAGCGTGACCGGCTTGTTCGAGGTCACGCGTTCGGTGTCGAGAAAGGCGTGCAGGAAATCGCCGCGGAACTCCAGCCGCGGCGTCGACTTGCCGTTGGGCCCCACCACCGGATCGCGGATGACGATGGCGTTGCCGAAGAGCTGGATCTCGCTGCCGTCGGAATTGGAGATGCCGCGATTGGCGGTGGCGTGGGTCGTGAAGCCCTGCGGCGAAACCGAGCGCATGCGCACGTCGTCGACCTCGACGGTGTCGGTGTCGGGGTAGTGCCGGCCTTCCTTGCCATGGAGTTCGCTGCGCAGGTCGCCGTTTGGCAGGAAGTTCTTGATCACGAAGCCGCGCATGAAATAGTCGGGCTCGTGCGTGGGCGCGGCCTTGGCCGTGGGTGCGAGCAGCTTGGGCGCGTTGCGCACCAGCCAGTAGGTGCCGAGCGCAACGGCCGCCGTGAGAATGATGGGCAGGTAGATCGTGGCGCGGTCGAGCACGTCGCGCAACAGGTTCCAGGCACGCTTCATTGCCTGGGACCCCGGGCGGCGTCGAGCAGGCGGCGGTATTGGCCGCAGGCCGTCAGCAGCAGATCGCAGAATTCGCGCGCCGCGCCTTCTCCGCCGCGTGCGCGGGTGACGTAGTTGACCGCCTCGCGCACTTCGGCATGCGCATTGGCGGGCGCGGCCGCAAAGCCGACGCGCGCCAGCACGGGCAGGTCGGGCCAGTCGTCGCCGATGGCCGCGGCCTGCAGCCAGCTGAAGCCGAGCTCCTCGAGCATGGCCTGGGCCGCGGGCAGCTTGTCTTCGGTGCCGTAGCGCACGTGCTGGATGCCCAGCGCTTCGAGCCGCACGCGCAGCGGCTTGGAGTCGCGGCCGGTGATCACCGCGGGCGTGATACCCGCCAGGCGCAGCAGCTTGAGGCCGTAGCCGTCCAGGATGCTGAAGCGCTTGAGGGTTTCGCCGTGCTCGGTGAAATACACGCCGCCGTCGGTCAGCACGCCATCGATGTCGAAGAACGCGATGCGCACGTCCTGCGCCGCGAGCAAGGTCTCGGCCTGAAAGTCGATCGGCATCAGATGACCTTCGCGCGCATCAGATCGTTGATGCTGAGCGCGCCGATCAGGAGCCCCTGGGGGTCGACGATGAGCACGCTGGTAATGCGGTGTTCTTCCATCAGCTCGGCCGCCTCGACCGCCAGCGCCTCGGCGCGCAGCGTGCGCGGGCCGGGGTGCATCACGTCGGCGGCGGTGAGGCCGCGCAGGTCGCCGCCGGTCTCGACCTGGCGGCGCAGGTCGCCGTCGGTGAAGATGCCGATGGCACGGCCTTGCGCATCGACCACGGCGGTGGCGCCCAGGCCCTTGGAGCTCATCTCGCGCATCAGCTCGCTGAGCGTTGCGGTGGGCGCCACGCGCGGCACCTCGTCGCCCGAGCGCATCACGTCGCTCACGTGCGTGAGCAGCTTGCGGCCGAGCGCGCCGCCGGGGTGCGAGCGCGCGAAGTCTTCGGAGCCGAAGCCGCGCGCGTCGAGCAGCGCCACCGCCAGCGCGTCGCCCATGGCCATCTGGGCGGTGGTGCTCGCGGTGGGGGCGAGGTTGAGCGGGCAGGCCTCCTTGGCCACGCCGGCGTCGATCACGATGTCGGCGTGGCGCGCGAGGGTGGAGTCGGTGCGGCCGGTCATGGCGATGAGCGGCACGCCCTGGCGCTTGACCACCGGCAGGATCACGGTGAGTTCGTCGACCTCGCCGCTGTTGGAGATGGCCAGCACCAGGTCGACCGGCTTGATCATGCCGAGGTCGCCGTGGCTCGCTTCGGCCGGGTGGACGAACATGGCCGGCGTGCCGGTGGAGGCCAGGGTCGCCGCAATCTTGCGGCCGACATGGCCGCTCTTGCCCATGCCCATGACGACCACGCGTCCGCGCACGTCCAGGATCTTGCGCACGGCGTCGACGAAACTCGGACCCACGCGCGACTTGAGGCCGAGCACGGCATCGGACTCGATGTCGAAGGTGGCGCGCGCTCGCGCCAGGATTGCGTCGGCGTCGACCACGGGGGGCAGGGGAGCTGAACTCATCGGCGGATTTTACGGGCCGGCCGGCGCGCGCCGCCGCTCGATACAAGCCGCACGTTCGGGGCATGGACATTGCTCTAGCATCCGGCCATGTCCTCGTTCGATCTCACGCTGATGTATTTGCTGGCCGCAGTGCTCGGCGTGGTGGTCTGCCGTTCGCTGAAACTGCCGCCGATGCTGGGCTATCTGTCGGCCGGCGTGCTGATCGGGCCGCATGCGCTGGCATTGGCGCAGAACTCCGAAGCCATCCGCCACCTCGGCGAGTTCGGCGTGGTGTTCCTGATGTTCGTGATCGGGCTGGAATTCAGCCTGCCCAAGCTGCGCGCCATGCGCAAGCACGTGTTCGGCCTGGGCCTGCTGCAGGTGCTGCTGACCATGGCCATTGCCACCGCCGGGGCGCTGCTCATCGCCTCGCAGCTCCCGCCGGCCTGGCGGCTCGGATGGCAGACGGCGCTGGCGCTGTCGGGCGCACTCACGATGAGCAGCACCGCGATCGTCGTGAAGCTGATGGCCGAGCGTCTCGAACTCGAAAGCGAGCACGGCAAGCGCGTGATGGGCGTGCTGCTGTTCCAGGACCTGGCGGTGGTGCCGCTGCTGGTGCTGATTCCCGCGCTCGGCGCACCGCCCGAGGCCCTGGCCAAGGCCATCGGCCTGGCGCTGGTGAAAGCCACCCTGCTGATCGGCGTGCTGCTCTACGGCGGTCCGCGCATCATGCGCTGGTGGCTCACGCTCGTTGCGCGCCGGCGCAGCGAGGAGCTCTTCATCCTGAACGTGCTGCTGGTCACGCTCGGCCTGGCCTGGCTCACCGACCTGGCCGGCCTGAGCCTGGCGCTGGGCGCCTTCATCGCCGGCATGCTGGTGTCGGAAACCGAATACAAGCACCAGGTCGAAACCGACATCCGGCCGTTCCACGACGTGCTGCTGGGCCTTTTCTTCATCACGGTGGGCATGTCGCTCGACTGGCACATCGTGGTGGAGCGCTGGGCGCTGGTGGCCGTGCTGCTGGTGCTGCCGCTGGCGTTCAAGCTGGCCCTGGTGACGGTGCTGGCGCGGGTGCTGGGCGCCACCTCCGGCGTGTCGCTGCGCACCGGCCTCTACCTGGCGCAAGCCGGCGAATTCGGCTTCGTGCTGCTGGCGCTGGCGCAGGAGCGCAGCCTGCTGCCGCCGTGGCTGGCCAACCCGGTGCTGGCCTCGATGGTGCTGTCGATGCTCGCCACGCCCTTCATCGTGATGTACACCAACGCCATCGTGCGCAAGCTGGTGGCGAGCGACTGGCTGCAGCAATCGCTGCAGATGACCAGCATCGCGCGCAAGACCATCAATACCGCCAAGCACGTCATCATCTGCGGCTACGGGCGCTGCGGCCAGAACCTGGCGCGCATCCTGGAGCATGAAGGCATTCCCTACATGGCGCTGGACCTCGACCCCGATCGCGTGCGCCAGGCCGCCGCGGCGGGCGATTCGGTGGTGTTCGGCGACGCGGCGCGGCTGCAGGCGCTGATGGCGGCCGGCCTGGCCCGCGCCAGTGCGGTGGTCGTGACCTATCTCGATGTGCCGGGCGCCATGAAGGTGCTGGCCAACATCCGCTCCCACGCGCCGCAGGTGCCGGTGATCGTGCGCACGCAGGACGACCTCGACCTCGAGAAGCTGCAGGCGGCCGGTGCGACCGAGGTGGTGCCCGAGGCCATCGAGGGCTCGCTGATGCTCGCGAGCCATGCGCTGGCGCTGGTCGGCGTGCCGATGCGGCGCGTGATCCGCGTGGTGCAGGACCAGCGCGACGCGCGCTACAACCTGCTGCGCGGCTACTTCCACGGCGCGGACGACGACAACGCCGACGAGCTCGACCACGAGCGGCTCAACACCTTCACGCTCACCCCCGGCGCCCGCGCCGTCGGCCAGACGCTGGCGCGGATGGCGCTCGAAACCCTGGGCGTGCGCGTCGCCAGCCTGCGCCGCCACGACGGCCAGAACCAGGTGTTCACCGGCGACACGGTGCTGACCGACGGCGACACGCTCGTGCTGTGCGGCAAGCCCGCCGCCCTGGCCGTGGCCATCGAGCGGCTGCAAAAAGGCTGAGCCGGTGCGCCGGAGCGCGTACGCTCAGTTCACCAGGGTGGGATTGCGCTTTTCTTCCTCGAGGCGCTGCTGCCGGCGTACGGCTTCGCACTGCGCATGCGGCTTGTGTTCGGGCTTGAGGCACTGCGCAGCCATGCATTGGGCCTTCGCGATGAAGTTCCGGTCGCCGCAGAGGGCCAACGGATCGGCAGGCGCCGCCGCTGCCGGGGACGAAGGTGCCGCAGCGACGGGAGCCGGTGCGGGTTCGGTCGCGCCAGACTGCGAAGGTGCCGCCGGAGCGGGCTTGCGCGGCTTGGCCGCGGCGGCCGGCGGCTTGGGATTGGCAGCGGCCGGCGCGTCCATCGCCGAAGCCGATGCCGCCGCGCCCGCGGCGGGCATCTCGGCGGCAGGTGCCTCAGGCGCGGCTGCGGCCGGCTCGGGCAGCAAGGCGGGCGCAGGGGCCGGCATGGGAGCCACCGCGGCCGGAGGAGTCTCTTCGGACGGCTTGCCGGTTCCGTAGCCGTACCAGCCGGCGGTGATCATGAGCAAGCCCACCGCCAGCAGCGCCCCCCACAGCCACATGCCTCGGGAGCGCGAAGGCTTCTTCTGCGCCTCGGCGCCGGCGGACCGCCGCGTCCTGCTCCCGGAAGAAGAAGAAGAAGAAGAGGACTTCTTCCTCGCACGCCCCTCCCGCGGCCGCGAAGGCAGCCGCTCGGAAGACCCCGGCGCAATGATGACGGTCTTGTCCTCGTTCGGCAGGCTCGCGCTCGCGGAAGAAGCAGCGGAAGCCGCGTAGGCGCCGGTTTCGAACAGCCCGCCCGGAATGGTGGGCGCGCGCAGTTGCGCGGGTGCCGTGGCGGCCCACTCGCGCTCCGATCTGCTGCCGGGGGCCGGAAGCGGCGCCATCGGCGCGGGTGCCGCAGGCGCCAGCTTGCCGCCGCAGCCGCGGCAGAAATTGGCGCCCGCGCGGTTCTCCGCGCTGCACACCGGACAGATCAAGGCCATGACGACGGACTTCTAGGAGAAAACGATTTCAGAAAAAACTGGCGGCGAAGAGCCGTCGAGGCCGAATTCGAGGCGCGAAGCGGCAGGCCGGCGCTCAGGTCACTGCAACGCGCTTGGACCGGTGAGCCATGCGTTTGGCGATCACCGCGCCGAGCCCCATCGCGATCTCCAGGGCCAGGTTGGGCTGCCGGTTCGACATTTCCGCGAAGCGGATTGCCGTGAGGCGCCACACGCGGCCCGCGCCGGTGACCACCACGTTGGCGGAGTGCGGCTGGCGCGAGAAGAAGGAGCCCTCGCCCACCACCGATCCGGGCATGAGCACGGCCAGTTTCATCTGTTCCTTGCTGCTCACGCGGTGCACGCTGATGGCGCCGCTCTCCAGGAAGTACACCGACCGGTCGTGCGTGCCCTGTTCGATGAGAACGTCGCCCACACCCGTCTCGATGGGCTGCAGGTAGCCCGCCAGCGTTTCCCACTGCTGTACGTTGAGCGTCAACGCGAAGGCGTCGGTGCTGCTGTTGTTGTCCGCGATTGCGCGGCTCAGGTTCTGGATGGACATGCTTTTCTCAACCCCCGCATCTGTGCCGGAGTATCCGCGAAGGGCGCGGTTTTCGACTACAACTCTTTACGTTTTTCGGACGGGCTGTCTCTATTTGCCGATACAGAAGCGAGAAAAGATGACCCCGAGCAGGTCGTCGGCGCCGAACTCGCCGGTGATTTCATTCAGTGCGTTCTGCGCGAGGCGCAACTCCTCGGCCAGCAGGTCGAGCAGTTGCGCCTGCGCCGCCAGATGGTCCGCGGCCAGCGCCAGGTGGATCTCGACCTGGCCCAGCGCCTGCACATGGCGCGCCCGCGCCAGGTAGACGCCCTCGGGCACCGCCTGCCAGCCGGCCATGGCCAGCAGCTGTTCTCGCAGCGCCTCGATGCCGACGCCGGTCTTGGCGGACAGGGCGATGCCTTGGGCCGCGCCCGCCGCATCCGGCACTGGCGCGGCATCCTGCTTGTTCCAGACATCGAGCACCGGCACGCTCGCGGGCAGCTTCTGTTGCAGCCCGCGCAGGATCTCGGCGTCGGCGGCTGCGTAGTCGGGCTGGCCGGCACGCGTCAGGTCGTGCAGGAACAGCACGGCATCGGCGCCCTCGATCTGGCCCCAGGCGCGGGCCACGCCGATCTGTTCGACCTCGTCGCTGCTTTCGCGCAGGCCGGCCGTGTCCACCACATGCAGCGGCACCCCGTGGATCTGGATGGTCTCGGACACCACGTCGCGCGTCGTGCCCGCCACCGCGCTCACGATGGCCAGCTCGGCGCCCGCCAGGGCGTTGAGCAGCGAGCTCTTGCCCGCATTGGGCTGGCCCGCAATGACCACCTTGATGCCTTCGCGCAGCAGCGCGCCTTGTCTTGCGCGCTGCTGCACGGCCGCGAGCTGCGCCTGCAGCTTCGCCAGCTGCCCGGCCGCATCGGCCTTTTGGAGAAAGTCGATTTCCTCTTCCGGAAAGTCGAGCGTCGCTTCCACCAGCATGCGCAGGTGGATCAGCGCATCGCGCAGCGCGTGGATCTCGCGCGAAAAGGCGCCCGACAGCGAACGCCCCGCGCTGCGCGCGGCCGCCTCGGTGCTGGCGTCGATCAGGTCGGCAATGGCTTCGGCCTGAGCGAGGTCGATCTTGCCGTTGAGAAAGGCGCGCTGGCTGAACTCGCCCGGCTCGGCCACGCGCAGGCCGGGCAGGCGCGGCCGCCCGGTGGCCGGATCGGCCTCGGCAGCGGCCTCCAGGCAGCGCGCCAGCAGCAGCTGCAGCACGACCGTTCCGCCATGGGCCTGCAGTTCGAGCACGTCTTCGCCCGTGAACGAATGGGGCGAGGGAAAGTGGATGGCCAGGCCGTGGTCGACCGGTTCGCCGGCCGCATCGCGGAAGGGAAGGTAGGTGGCTTCGCGCGGCTTCAGCGGCCGGCCGCAGAGCGCGTCGACCAGCGGCGCGAGCCGGGCGCCCGACACCCGCACGATGCCCACCGCTCCGCGCCCCGAGGCGGTGGCGATGGCGACGATGGGATCGGTGGTGCGGGCGAGCATGGTGCGGATTCTTTCAGCAAAAAGGGCCGCTGACGCGGCCCTTCGGGGATGGCTCGGAACGCGGGCCGGCTACTTGGTGCCCAGCACGCCCAACCGTTTGTTGATGAACCACTGCTGCGCGATCGACAGCACGTTGTTGGTGATCCAGTACAGCACCAGGCCGGCCGGGAAGAAGATGAACATCACGCTGAACGCGAGCGGCATGATCCACATCAGCTTGGCCTGCATCGGATCGGGCGGCGTCGGGTTGAGCCAGGTCTGGAACAGCGAGGTGAGCGTCATCACGATCGGCAGGATATACCAGGGGTCCGGTGCCGACAGGTCGGTGATCCAGCCGATCCACGGCGCGTGGCGCATTTCGACCGACGACAGCAGCACCCAGTACAGCGCGATGAACACCGGGATCTGGATCACGATCGGGAAGCAGCCGCCCATCGGATTGACCTTCTCGGTCTTGTAGATCCGCATCATTTCCTGCTGCATTTCCTGCGGCTTGTCCTTCAGCCGCTCACGCATTTCCATGATCTTGGGGTTGATGGCCTTCATCTTGGCCATGCTCGCGTAGGCCTTGGCATTGAGCCAGTAGAAGGCCGCCTTCAGCAGCACCACCAACGCCACGATGGCCCAGCCCCAGTTGCCCAGGATGCCGTGCAGCTGCGTGAGCAGCCAGTACAGCGGCTTGGAGATGATCGCGAAGATGCCGTAGTCCTTGACCAGGTCCAGGCCGGGGGCGATGGCTTCGAGCTTCTTTTCTTCCTCGGGACCGGCGAACAGCGCGCTGTTCACGACCTGCGTGGCACCCGGAGCGATCTTCGGCAGCGTCGCCACCATGGCGACAGTGAAGAGGTTGTCGCCCAGGTCCTTCACGCGGAATTCGCGGCGCAGCTGTTCGCTGGCCGGGTCGCCCTTGAGCAGCCAGGCCGACGCGAAGTAATGCTGCACCATGGCGATCCAGCCGTCGTTGGCAGGCGGCGGCGGCTCGATCTTGCCCTTGGCAATGTCCTTGAAGTCGAGCTTGTGGAACTTCTTCTCGTTGGTGTAGGCGGCCGGGCCGGTGAAGGTGTTGGTGCCGAACATGGTGCCGGCGGCCACGGTGCCGTGGCGCAGCAGCTGCATGTAGAGCTGCGCATCGCGCGGCTGGTCGCTCACGTTGACGACTTCGTGGCGCACGCCGATGGCGTAGTCGCCGCGCTTGAAGACGTAGGTCTTGACGTATTTCAGGCCGCCGACCGGCGCGCTTTCGAAGCTCACCTCCAGCGTGTTCTGGCCTTCGGCCATTTCGCGCGGACCCGCCTTGGGCGCCATCGGCGTCAGGTGGTTGGGGAAGCGCTCGCCCGAATCGACGGGGTTCAGCAGGCCGGTCTGCGCCACGTAGCGGGTGGCCGGCGAGGTGTTCTCGAACAGCACCACGTGCTTGGTGCGGTCGGCCTCGTCGTACTTGAGCAGTTCGAGGTAGTTGACCGTGGCGCCTTCGCTGTCGATCACGGCCTTGAACAGGTCGGTGGTCACGTTGACCTGCTCGCGCGGCGCGGCCGCGGCGGCCTGCGTGGGCACGGCGCCCGCGCTGCCGCTGGCGGCGGACGCGCTGGGCACGCCATTGCTGGCAGCGGGTGCGGCGGCGCCCGCCGGGGCGGAGGCCACGGCGGCCGGCTTGCTCGAGGGCAGGAAGGTCGGCTTGTTGCCGTTGAAGACCTGCCATTGGTCCCACAGCAGCACCAGCGAGAAACCAAAAATCACCCACAGGATCGTGCGGCGGATATCGTTCATGACGAAGACTTCTTGTCGGAGGAGAGGAGAGACGAAAACAGTGAGCCTGACTTGTCAGTACGACACTGTGATGCCGGTGGAACCGGATCGTGCCCGCCCTGGCACCAGGGCTGGCAGCGCGCGATGCGGTGCAGCGTGAGATAGCTGCCCTTGAGCGCACCGTGCACTTCCAGCGCCTCGATCGAATACACGGAGCAAGTCGGCGTGAAGCGGCACGACTGGCCAAGCCAGGGGCTCAGCAGCAGGCGATAGCCCTTCACGAGGCCGATCAGCAGGCGTTTCATGAGGAGGAGGGAGAAGAGGGCGAGGCCGGAGGCACCGGCGCACGCGCTGCGCGCGCCAGCAACTGCTGGAGTTCAGCCCGAACGGCACCCTTGAGCTTGTCCGAAGAGGCGCTCACGAATTCCTTGCGGTCGAAACCCGCGCGCAGACGCACCACGTGCGCAGCACGCGGCAGGCCGGCGTCGGGCGCGGCGCTCACGGTGTAGATCTGGCGCTTGATGGCGTTGCGCGTGACCGCGCGGCGCGCCCAGCGCTTGGGCACCATGGCGCCCAGCCAGACATCGTCGGACGCGAACAGCGGCTGTGCGCTCGACGAAAGATCGAGCGCACAGCGATGCAATGCGAAATGAGCAGTGCGCGCCACGGTGGCACCTGCGAGGACGGCCTGGAATTGCGCGCGGGTCTTGAGCCGCTGCATGGAAACCGAGCCGAGTCCGCCGTTACGGGTCGGGCCGGAAGCGCTGGCTGCAGGAGCTGGCGCTGGCGGTTCGGCTGCTGGCAACGGCAGGCGGGCTGCCGTCAGACGGCCAGGCGCTTGCGGCCCTTGGCGCGGCGTGCGTTGATGACGGCACGGCCGCCGCGGGTCTTCATGCGGACCAGAAAGCCGTGGGTACGGGCGCGGCGGACTTTGGATGCTTGGTATGTGCGTTTCATGATGGTTCCTGATTCCCTGTTTCCGCAGGCGAAAAAGCCGCGGGCGCCGGAGAGCGTGTTTCGGATTGGCCCCCGAAAGACGCAATGAGGTTTTCAGGGAAACCCGCAATTATCGCAAACATTCGGCCCCTCAACAATCTTCGACTGGATTTGCGGGCCTTTCGCCGCCGCCGGCAGCGTGTGGATAAGGTTTTGACAAGTTAGAATGCCGAGCGCCTTCAGCAGAGAATATCCACAATACATATACCAAAAAATGCCCGAGGGTCTCACCATTTTTTCAAGCGCCCATGTCCACTGACGGCATCGGCGAAAGCCTCTGGCAAGCCTGCGTCGACCAGCTCGCGCAAGAGCTGTCCGAGCAGCAGTTCAACACCTGGATCAAGCCCCTGACAGCGCAGGTCGCGGACGACCTTTCGCGCATGACGGTGTTCGTTGCCAACCGCTTCAAGCTCGACTGGATCCGGGCCCAGTACGCCGGCAAGATCGCCGCCATGGCCGAGAAGATGTACGGCCAGCCGGTAGCTGTTGAGTTAGCGCTTGCTCCGCGAGAAGCGCCCGTGCGTTCTGCCCCGGTTGCCGTGCTGGCCGAAACCGACGTGCCGCGCGACGTGGCCGGCCCGGGCGAGGAGCCCGCCAACGCCGGCTTCAAGAACCGGCTGAATTCGGGCCTCACTTTCGACACCCTGGTGGAGGGCACGGCCAACCGCATGGCGCGCGCCGCCGCCATGCACGTGGCCGGCATGCCGGGCCACCTGTACAACCCGCTGTTCATCTACGGCGGCGTCGGCCTGGGCAAGACCCACCTGATGCACGCGGTGGGCAACCGGCTGCTGGCCGACCGCCCGGATTCCAAAGTTCTCTACATCCATGCCGAGCAGTTCGTCTCGGATGTGGTCAAAGCCTATCAGCGCAAGACTTTCGACGAGTTCAAGGAGCGCTACCACTCGCTCGACCTGCTGCTGATCGACGATGTGCAATTCTTTGCCAACAAGGACCGCACGCAGGAAGAATTCTTCAATGCGTTCGAGGCCCTCCTGGCCAAGAAGTCGCACATCGTGATGACCAGCGACACCTATCCCAAGGGCCTGGCCGACATCCACGAGCGGCTGGTCTCGCGCTTCGATTCGGGCCTGACGGTGGCGATCGAGCCGCCCGAGCTCGAAATGCGCGTGGCCATCCTGATCAACAAGGCGCGCGCCGAATCGGCCGAAATGCCGGAGGAAGTGGCCTTCTTCGTGGCCAAGAACGTGCGCTCCAACGTGCGCGAGCTCGAAGGCGCGCTGCGCAAGATCCTGGCGTATTCGCGCTTCAACCAGAAGGAGATCTCGATCGCCCTGGCGCGCGAGGCGCTGCGCGACCTGCTGTCGATCCAGAATCGGCAGATCTCGGTCGAAAATATCCAGAAGACGGTGGCCGACTACTACAAGATCAAGGTCGCCGACATGTACAGCAAGAAGCGCCCGGCCAGCATTGCGCGGCCGCGGCAGATCGCGATGTACCTGGCCAAGGAGCTCACGCAGAAGAGCCTGCCCGAAATCGGCGAGCTGTTCGGCGGGCGCGATCACACCACGGTGCTGCACGCGGTGCGCAAGATCTCGGGCGAGCGCCAGCAGCTCACCGAACTCAACCAGCAGCTGCACGTGCTCGAGCAGACGCTCAAGGGCTGATCCCGGATGTCATCAGGCATGCCCCTCGCAACAGCGGAGAATGGCGTCTCAATGGCGGATTCAAAGAGATAAGAGAAGAGGAAGAAGACATGATCGTTTTGAAGGCTACCCAAGACAAGGTCCTCGCCGCGCTGCAGTCGGTGGCTGGCATCGTGGAGCGGCGCCACACGCTGCCGATCCTGGCCAACGTGCTGATCCGCAAGACCGGCGGCCAGCTGCAGCTGACCACCAGCGACCTCGAGATCCAGATCCGCACCACGGCCGAGCTCGGCGGCGATGAAGGCAACTTCACCACCACCATCGGCGCGCGCAAGCTGATCGACATCCTGCGCACCATGCCGGCCGACCAGACCGTGAGTCTCGAATCGAGCGCGAGCAAGCTGGTGCTCAAGGGCGGCAAGAGCCGCTTCACGCTGCAGTCGCTGCCGGCCGAGGACTTTCCGCTGGTGCAGGAAGCCGCCAACTTCGGCCCGGTCTTCAGCGTGCCGCAAAAGACGCTGAAGGACCTGCTCTCGCAGGTTTCCTTTGCCATGGCCGTGCACGACATCCGCTACTACCTGAACGGCATCCTGTTCGTGGCCGAAGGCAAGCAGCTGAGCCTGGTGGCCACCGACGGCCACCGCCTGGCGTTCTCGTCGGCCACGCTCGACGTCGAAGTGCCGCGCCAGGAAGTCATTCTTCCGCGCAAGACCGTGCTCGAGATGCAGCGCCTGCTGTCGGACGCCGAAGGCGCCATCGAGATGCAGTTTGCGAACAACCAGGCCAAGTTCAGCTTCGGCGGCATGGAGTTCGTCACCAAGCTGGTCGAGGGCAAGTTCCCCGACTACAACCGCGTGATTCCCAAGAACCACAAGAACAGCGTCACGCTCGGCCGCGCGCCGCTTCTGGCCAGCCTGCAGCGCACCGCCATCCTGACGAGCGAGAAGTTCAAGGGCGTGCGCCTGAACATCGAGCCCGGCACGCTGCGCATTGCGTCGAACAACGCCGAGCAGGAAGAGGCGCAGGACGAACTCGACATCGACTACGGCGGCGACGCCATCGAGATCGGCTTCAACGTGACCTACCTGATCGACGCGCTGTCCAACATGGACCAGGACATGGTGAAGCTGGACCTGGCCGACTCCAACAGCTCGGCCCTCTTGACCATCCCCGAGAACGCATCCTTCAAGTACGTCGTGATGCCGATGCGAATCTAGAAGCCAGAAAACACAGCGCCTTGCGCAGACAGCCCGCGGCCCTCCGCGGGTTTGCGCTTTCAAGAGGCAGGAAAAACCGGCTCCGAGAGCCCGAGAAATCCCGTGAATGCCGTGAGAGATAGAGGAATATCCGAATGAGTGCAGAAGAGAACAAGCCCGAAGTACCCCACACCGAGCCGGTCTACACGCCCGAAATCGAGAGTGCGGTACCGATCGAGATCACGCCCGCCGACACCAGCTACGGCGAAGGCTCGATCACGATCCTCGAAGGGCTCGAGGCGGTGCGCAAGCGCCCCGGCATGTACATCGGCGACACCTCCGACGGCACGGGCCTGCACCACCTGGTGTTCGAGGTGGTCGACAACTCCATCGACGAGGCGCTGGCCGGGCATTGCGACGACATCGTCGTCACCATCCACAGCGACAACTCGATCTCCGTCACCGACAACGGCCGCGGCATTCCCACCGGCGTGAAGATGGACGACAAGCATGAGCCCAAGCGCTCGGCCGCCGAAATCGCGCTCACCGAACTGCACGCGGGCGGCAAATTCAACCAGAACAGCTACAAGGTGTCGGGCGGCCTGCACGGCGTGGGCGTGAGTTGCGTGAACGCGCTGAGCGTGAAGCTGCGCCTCATCGTGCGCCGCGAGGGCAAGATCCACGAACTCGAATTCAGCCGCGGCTTCGTGCAGAACCGCCTGCTCGAAACCGTGAACGGCGTCGAGGTGTCGCCGATGAAGGTCATCGGTGACACCGACAAGCGCGGCACCGAGGTGCACTTCCTGCCAGACACCGAGATCTTCAAGGAAAACGCCGATTTCCATTACGAGATCCTGAGCAAGCGCCTGCGCGAGCTGAGCTTCCTGAACAACGGCGTGCGCATCCGGCTGCTCGACGAACGCACCGGCAAGGAAGACGACTTCTCGGGCACCGGTGGCGTACGCGGCTTCGTGGAGTTCATCAACAAGGGCAAGACCGTCCTGCATCCGAACTCGTTCTATGCCGCTGGCGAAAAGCCGGCCGACACCTACGGCGGCATCCCGGGCACGCACATCGGCGTCGAAGTGGCGATGCAGTGGAACAGCGGCTACAACGAGCAGGTGCTGTGCTTCACCAACAACATCCCGCAGCGTGACGGCGGCACCCACCTCACGGGCCTGCGCGCCGCGATGACCCGCGTCATCAACAAGTACATCGAAGAAAACGAGTTCGCCAAGAAGGCCAAGGTCGAAGTCACCGGCGACGACATGCGCGAAGGCCTGTGCTGCGTGCTGAGCGTGAAGGTGCCTGAGCCCAAGTTCTCGAGCCAGACCAAGGACAAGCTGGTGTCCAGCGAAGTGCGCGCGCCGGTGGAAGACATCGTCGGCCGCCTCTTGACCGACTACCTGCAGGAGCGCCCGAACGACGCCAAGATCATCTGCGGCAAGATCGTCGAGGCCGCCCGCGCCCGCGAGGCTGCGCGCAAGGCCCGCGAAATGACGCGCCGCAAGGGCGTGCTCGACGGCATGGGCCTGCCCGGCAAGCTGGCCGACTGCCAGGAGAAGGACCCCGCGCTGTGCGAGGTCTATCTGGTGGAGGGCGACTCCGCCGGCGGCTCCGCCAAGCAGGGCCGCGACCGGAAGTTCCAGGCCATCCTGCCGCTGCGCGGCAAGATCCTGAACGTGGAGAAGGCGCGCTACGAGAAGCTGCTCACCAGCAACGAAATCCTCACGATGATCACGGCCCTGGGCACCGGCATCGGCCGTGCCGGCGCCACCAGCGCGGGCGGCGGGGCGGACGACTTCAACGTCGCCAAGCTGCGCTACCACCGCATCATCATCATGACCGACGCCGACGTTGACGGCGCCCACATCCGCACGCTGCTGCTCACCTTCTTCTACCGGCAGATGCCGGAGCTGGTGGAGCGCGGCCACATCTACATCGCGCAGCCGCCGCTGTACAAGGTGAAGGTCGGCAAGGAAGAGCAGTACCTGAAGGACGGCCCCGCGCTGGACGCCTTCCTGCTCAAGGTGGCGCTGAAGGACGCGAGCATCGAGACCGGTGGCCCCAACTCGACCACCCTCTCCGGCGACACGCTGGCCGAGCTCGCGCGCAAGCACCAGCTGGCCGAAGCCGTGATCGCGCGGTTGCGCAACTTCATGGATGCCGAGGCCCTGCGCGCCATTGCCGACGGCGTGGCGCTCGACCTCGACACCACGCCCGCGGCCGAAGCCTCGGCCGTGGCGCTGCAGGCCAAGCTGCGCGAGCTCAACACCACCGGCGTGCCGGCCGAGGTGAGCAGCGAGTTCGACGCCCGCACCGACAAGCCGCTCTTGCGCATCAGCCGCCGCCACCACGGCAACATCAAGAGCAGCGTGCTGACGCAGGACTTCGTGCACGGCGCCGACTACGCCGCGCTCGCCGAAGCCGCCAACACCTTCCGCAATCTCCTGAGCAGCGAGGGCGCCATCGTCCGCCGCGGCGAAGGCGAGCGCGCCAAGGAAGAAAAGGTGGCCGACTTCCGCATCGCGATGAAGTGGCTCATCGGCCAAGCCGAGAACGCCACCTCGCGTCAGCGCTACAAGGGCCTGGGCGAAATGAACCCCGCGCAGCTGTGGGAAACCACCATGGACCCGACCGTGCGCCGTCTGCTGCGCGTGCAGATCGACGATGCCATCGAAGCCGACCGCGTGTTCACGATGCTGATGGGCGACGAGGTGGAGCCGCGGCGCGAATTCATCGAGCAGAACGCACTGCGGGCGGCGAATATCGACGTCTGATGGCTGAAAATTCCCGACCCGGTCGGTGAAACGAAAAAAGGAGCGGCCAGCATTGCTGGGCGCTTTTTTTTCGAGCCATAAGACCCACCAACCCGCCGCGCCGAGTCGTCTCGACAGCCCTTTGTCGCCCATTGGTACTTTCACCAATAAGCCCTGTTTTGTCAGGCAAAAGTCAGCAGAAACTCTCAGAGTTGAGTTCTAAAGTATTACTTCTGCTCGCGGACCTTGCCTTGGCCTTGTTTGAGGAAAGGCGCCCAAAAGCGATCTGGAGGGTGCGATGTGCGTCACCAGCATGAATTCCGTCGTGGCTTCGGAAACGACGTATCGGGTGTGGACGGACGATCCCGCCGGCTTCTCTACCCAGAGGATCACGCCGATGCACCACAGCTTCCACGAGCATCCGCTGTTTCAGGTGCCTGAACTCGTGAAGCTCGGGATGGAACTCTCGAAGCTGGACCAATGCAGGTTCATGAACCCGGACAGGACGGTCGCGTCCAGGCTCGCGCACGACAGCCGGCCGCCCGACGGGCGCAGCATTGCGGAATTCTTCAAGCGCGTGGAGGAGCCGGGCTCGTCGGTGGCCTTCTACAACATTGAAGTGATCCCGCGCTATCAGGCCCTGCTGATGTCGGTGGTGAATTCGATGCGCGCCCTCGTCGAACGCGAGCAACCGGACATCTTCAGGGTGAACGGATTCGTTTTCTTCTCCGCCCCGCCTTCCGTCACGCCCTTTCACATCGATCGCGAGAACAACTTCTGGCTGCAGTTGCATGGCCACAAGATCCTCAACGTCTGGGACCACCGCGATCGCAGCATCGTGCCGGCGGATGCGGTGGAGGATTTCATCGTCACGCAATCGCTCGGGAAAGTGCGCTTCGACGAAGCGTTCTTGCCGCGCGGGTTGGAATTCGATGCGCAGCCCGGGGATGCCGTCTATTTCCCGAGCACCTCGCCTCATATGACGAGATCCACGGTCGACCGGACTGCCGCCCCTGGCGATCGCCTGTCGATCTCCATCGGCGTGACTTTCTACACCGCGGCGACGCGCAAGGTGGCCCGCATTCACCAAGTGAACCGGCTGATGCGCAAGTGCGGAATGTCTCCCTCCTATCCGAGCGAGTCGCCCCATGCGGACGCCGCCAAATCCGCCGTCGGCGGCCTGGTGGGCGCCTGCCGCGCGCGGCTCGGCGCAGCGCGCGCCCAGTTCATCTGCATGACCTCCGCGCGGCGAGTCAAGCACACGCCGCCGCCGGGCTCCTATTGAAAGCCGGCCTGCCCGCTCGAAACGGGGCAGCGCCGCCTTGCCGGCCGGCCCGGCTCATCAGATCGACCGGTGCACGCGAACCGTGCTCCTGCCGCCCCGGCCACCCTGCACCATGCGTGCGACGCGTGCCAGGCCGCCGGTCCCGCTGGCCGCACGGCCGACCAGCGCACCGCCGGCGGCGCCCGCCAGCAGGCGTCGCGGTAGCGAATGGCTGCGCCCCGCGGTCAAGAGCAGCAGGAGGCCGGCACCAAGCACGGCAAGGTGCTCGCCGGGGAAGCCGCGCCGCTGCGCGTCCATTCTTCGCATGGCTTTGATCCTGGATCCGATGGTCATTTGAAGCTCCTTTTCTGTACGAACTTTCTTCATAGCGAGCGGTTCGGTGCACCTCTGTAGGCGCCGAGGACGTGCACCGCGTCGAATCGGGCCCACAGCGCGGCACTCTCAGGGTTTTCATAGAGAAGAACCCCCGAAAGGGCGCCGACGCCCGTCACACGTCTGTCATCAGCTATTAAAACAATAGCGTTCAGTACTTCCCCGAGGATCCTTCCTCGTAAACGCTATATCTAGCCCGACTCTTGCTAAGCAAAATCCTCGACGGATTTCACGTCACCCCATGATCGAGGACTCGAAGCAATGAACCTTATGCGTCTGCGGCAGCCGGTGGCTGCATTGGTACTGGGCGGCACAGCAGCATTCTTCGGGACGATGACATCGGCCCATGCGTTCTCGAACCCGCCCATCCAGATGGCGCAGGGCGTCGAATACATGTGCGGCGGCACGAACAAGGCCGAGGCGGCCTTCATGCAGATGGTCTCGCCGCGCTGGGCAGCCACCATCGAGTTCGGCATCAACGACAGCGCGCAGCGCGGCAATTTCCCGGTGCGCGCGGCGGTCCAGGTGCGCGAGAAGTACACGGGCCGCCCCGTGATGGAAGCGCAGTCGCACGGGCCGTACATGCTTGCGCGGCTGGATCCGGGCGCCTACGACGTGAACGTGACGCTCGGCGGCCTCACGATGACGCAGACGCTGACGGTGATTGCGGGCGTGCCGGCCCGGGCGGTGTTCATGTGGCCGTCGAACTTCGACATGGCCTCGGTGATGCCGCCGATGCCGCAGGCACTCGCGCAGACCTCGGCGGCGCGCTGAGCTTCCCCTCTGTCTTCTTTCCCGGCCCCGGCCGGGTCCGGCCCTTTCCGTTAAGCCTTGCCTAAGCCGTGCGCCGCACAGTGGCGCCGTGGCTTTCCCCGGCCACGCAGACTGGCAAGCAAGAAAGGACCAGACCATGATCGCCCGGATTTCATCGCAGACGCGGCCCCTGGCGGCCGCCATGCTGTGCGGCGCCGTTCTTCTCGCGGCGCTTTCCTCTTCGGCGCACGCAACGTTCAACCCGCCGATCCGCATGACGCACGGCATCGAATACATGAGCGGCGGCATCGGCAGCGACGAGGCCAAGCTGATGGAGACGGTGGCGCCGCGCTGGCCGGCCACCTTCGAATTCGCGATCAAGGACCACAAGGGCGCCGAGTTCGCCTCCGACGTGCGCGTGACCGTGCGCGACAGCCACGGCACGGCGCTGCTCGACAACGTGGAGTCGGCCGGTCCGTTCATGGTGGCGCGGCTCGACCCGGGCACCTATGAAGTGGAGGCTCGCTTGCGCGGAAACACGCTCAAACAGATGCTGCAGATCAGGCCCGGCACGCCCGCTCGGGTGGCATTCGTGTGGCCGGCGGGCACCGATATGGCTTCTGCCGGCACGCGCGCGGTGCAGTGATCGGCGAGCACCGGCCCGGCGGCGGCGTGCCGGAACGGGGGCTTTGCCGCTCACGTCGATCGCAGCGCACGCTATCCGGCTGCCCGGCGCTATAGAAAAAATAGCGGGGCGCTGGCCGGAGACCGCCTTGAATGCGCGGCATGCGCCTTGCAGATGCCGTGTCCCGGGCCATGCCCGTTCCCATTGCCCCCATGCCGATACGTTCCCTGAGCGTGCTTACCGCGCTCCTGCATGCCTACATTGCGCTGCGCCTGCTGCCAGCGCTGGCCATGCTCACGCCGGCCTGGCCGCTCGCGCTGGCCGCGCTCGCCATCTCGGCCTTGACGATCCCGCTGCCTTTTGTCTCGCGCCGCGCCGGACGCAAGGCCTCGACGGGCGAACTGCTCCAGTGGACGGGCCTGATCAGCATGGGCTGGTTCTCCTCGCTGTTCGTGTCGACGCTGCTGCGCGACGCGGGGTTGCTGCTCGCCTGGCTCGCGAGCGTGCTGTTCGGCGCACCGGTGCCCTGGCATGTCGTGCTGCCCTGGAGCGCGATGGCCGTGCTGGTGCTGGCCACGCTGGTGTCGATGGTCGGCTTCCTCAATGCCCGCCGCACCGCGGACGTGAAGCGCGTCGAGGTTCCGATCCGCGGGCTGCCCGCGGCGCTCGAGGGCTTCACGATTGCGCAGCTCAGCGACATCCACGTCGGTCCGACGATCAGGAGCGCCTACATCCAGCGCATCGTCGACGCGGTGAACCGGCTCGGCGCCGATGCCATCGCGATCACCGGCGACCTGGTGGACGGCAGCGTGGCCGAGCTGCGCGAGCACATTGCGCCGCTGGCCGGCCTGCGCGCGCGCCACGGCACCTTCGTCGTCACCGGCAATCACGAGTACTACGCGGGCGCACATGCATGGATCGACGAGCTGCGCAGGCTGGGCCTGAAGGTGCTGCTCAATGAGCACGTGGTGCTGCAGACGCGCAACGTGCGGGGCGCCCAGAACGACGAAGAGCTGTTCGAGAGCCAGCTGGTGCTGGCGGGCGTGACCGACTACACCGCCGGCCACTTCGACGCCGCGCACGCCAGCGACCCGCACCTGGCGCTGTTCGATGCGCCGCCGCTGGTGCACACGCGGGTGCTGCTTGCGCACCAGCCGCGCAGCGCGACGCTGGCGGCCCAGGCCGGCTACCAGTTGCAGCTGTCGGGCCACACGCACGGCGGCCAGTTCTTTCCGTGGAACCTGTTCGTGCCGATGCAGCAGCCCTTCACCGCCGGCCTGCACCGGCTGCACGACATGTGGGTCTACGTGAGCCGCGGCACCGGCTACTGGGGGCCGCCCAAGCGCTTTGGCGCGCCGTCCGAGATCACGTTGTTGACGCTGGTGATGGCGCGCGGCTGAACGCGCCGGCGCGCTCAGCCGCGCAGTTCGGCGGCCAGCCGCCGGGCGTTCGAGGTGGCTGCAGCGTGGATCGGCTTCAGCCCTTCGCGCGCAATGCGCACCGCCGCGCCCGAAAGCCGGCTGGCCGTGCCCGCCGCCCGGGCCGTGGCTTGCACGAAGGCGTCGCTGCGCTCCGCAGCCTGCGCGGGGGTGACGCTGCCGGCCATTGACAGAAAGGCCCCGGCACTCAGAAGCCATTGCTGCAGCGCGCGGTTCGCCAGCGAGACATGGCTGCTGTGCCATTGCCTGACCATGGCGGCCCCCGATTCACCCGCGGCGGCGAGTTTTTCATTTCCCATGAGTTGAAACTCCGCGAGATCGGCCGCGCTGGGCGCGAGCCCCGCCTTGGCCATGCGCCCGGTGCGCATCTGGATCACGGACCCGGAGGACAGCAGCATCTCCTGGGTCTTGAGGGCCACGTCGACCCACAGCATCAGCGGGTTGGACAGGCGAGCGACGGAGGTAAGGGATGGCATGGGCGATCTAGGAGGACGGATGAGCCCCACTATAGACGCGAGGCGCAGCAATTGCTGCACCGCAACAAAATCGACTCCGCATTTCTGTTGAACAAGTCCTACTTTCCGACATGGCAATAGCCTCGACCCAAGGCGCGGACCGCAGCGGAAAGTAATTATTTCTTTTCTTTCCTTTCATTATTTGCAGATAACAACCACATCATGAAAGCACACAGGTCCGCGTCCCTCGGGGCCGCCGTGTTCGCAGGCGTCCTGAGCCTGCTGGGCGCACCGGCTCATGCGTTCGAAGACAGCGCGCGCGGCTTTTATTTCGAGGGCGGCCATGCGCCGCATGGCGACAAGGGCGGCACCGAGTCGGCCACGGTGGGCGTGACGCTGCCGTGGTCGCCGCGCCAGCCGGTGCACGAAGGGGCGCTCACTTCGTACTGGGACCTGTTCGCGAGCCATTGGCATGCGCCGGCCCTGGGCAGCGGTTCGCGCAACTACACCCAGATCGGCGCGATCTACACCTGGCGCTACCGCTTCGACAGCGGCAGTTCGCCATGGTTTGCCGAAGGCGGCGTCGGCGGCACGGTGATGGACCACCTCTACAGGACGCCCGACCGGACCTTCAGCACCGCGTTCCAGTTCACCGAGGTGCTGGGCGTGGGACGCAGCTTCGGCGAGAACGGCAAGCATGAACTGACATTGCGGCTGCAGCATTTTTCGAACGCCGGCATCAAGAAACCCAACCCGGGCGAAAACTTTGTCCGGCTGCGCTACACCTATCACTTCTAGCGCTTCAACGGCGCGGTATGCCGCCAGCGCCGCGCGCGCAGTTCGGTGACGAAGTAGGCCACCGTGGCCACGCCCAGCGGCAACAGATAGTAGAGACCGCGGTAGACCAGCAGCACGCCCAGCAGCCGGCCTTGCGCCACCTCATGCGAGAGCAGGGCAAGGAACACCGCCTCCAGTACGCCCAGGCCCGCCGGCACGTGCGTGACCACGCCGGCCACGGCGGCCACCAGCAGCACCGCGAGCACCGTGTGGTAGGCCACCGCGCCCTGCAGCAGGACCCAGATCACGCTGCCGATCAGCGCCCAGTTCAGGCACGACATGGCCAGCTGCAGCCAGGCCATCCGAAGAGAGGGCACCTTGAACGGATAGTGGCGCAGCCGGAACACGTGCCCGCTGGCCAGGGCGCACAGCACGAAGTAGCCCGCGGCCAGCAGCAGCAGCACCGCGCCCAGGATGCGCAGCCCGCCATTGCCGACCTTCCATTCGGCCGGCAGCGCCAGTGGCCAGAAGCAGAAGGCCAGGCCGGCCACCACCAGGTAGCCGAGCCAGTTGGTCAGCATGCTGAAGCCGAGCACGCGCGTGATGGTGCCGTTGGGAAGGCCCAGCCGCGAGTAGAGCCGGTAGCGGAACGCCACGCCGCCCACCAGCGAACCGAGGTTGAGGTTGAAGGCATAGCTGATGAAGGTCACGCCCATGACGGTGCGGGCGCCGAGCGGATGGCGCGTGAGATGGCGGCCCAGCAGGTCGTAGGTGCTGTAGGTGGCAAAGCTGCCGGCCGCCAGCGCGCCGGCCAGCCACAGCGTGGCCGCGGGCAGCGCGCGCATGGCGTCGAACACCTCCTGCCAGTCGATGGAACGCGCCTGGCTCACGAGCAGCCAGGCGATCAGGCCGAAGAAGGCCCAGACCGCGCTGCGCCGCAGCCAGGGCCACCAGGGCCGGCGCGCGAGTCTCGCGGTGCGTGTGGTCACTGGGCGGCCTCCATGCGCTTTCGGAACGGCCGGTGGGCGCTCATGCCGCTTCCGTCGGCGTGG
Organism: Variovorax sp. VRV01; assembly: GCF_014852545.1. Lineage (NCBI taxonomy): Bacteria > Pseudomonadati > Pseudomonadota > Betaproteobacteria > Burkholderiales > Comamonadaceae > Variovorax > Variovorax sp. VRV01. Next base: position 100,217 of record NZ_JACVBS010000010.1, on the reverse strand, counting down.
CCCCGTTGTCGCCGGCAGCCTCGCGCTTTTCGCGTTTTTCGCGCTTCTCGGCAAGCTCGGTGGCCTCGGCCGGGGTGAGGCGCGGCACCTGCCGCGGCAGCCAGCCCAGCCACGACGGATACCAGCGCAGGAAGTGGAAGATGAAGAAGCTGCGCGCCAGCCGCCAGCCGCTCCATCCGGTCTCCAGGTCGGCCACGCCGATCTGCTGGCAGCTCTCGCGCATCAGCTTGTCCATGCGCTCCCACAGCAGCTGGTTGAAGGCCTTGCCGCGCGCGAACACGTTGGCCTCCAGGTTGAGCGACAGGCTCAGCGGATCGAGATTGCTCGAGCCGACCGTGCTCCACTCGTCGTCCATCAGCGCGACCTTGGCATGCAGCGGGCGGTCGCAGTATTCGTAGATGCGCACGCCCGCATGCAGCAGGTGGTGGTAGAGCATGGTGGCGGCCGTCTTGACGATCGGCATGTCGGGCTCGCCCTGCAGGATGAGCCGCACATCCACGCCGCGCCGGGCCGCACGGCGCAACTCCTTGATGAGCCTGTAGCCGGGAAAGAAATACGCGTTGGCAATCACGATGCGCTTGCGCGCGGCGCGGATCGCGGCCAGGTATTCGCGTTCGACGTCGCCGGTGTGGCGGCGGTTGTCGCGCGTGATGAGCACCGCCTCCACATCGCCGACAGGCTCCCGGTCGACGGGCGGCGCCTGCTTGAGCCGGCGTCGGAACCAGCGCGGCCCCTTGTCGCCGAGCGCGATGGCGCGCAGCACGAACTGGTGGATCTGCGCCACGACGGGCCCGCGCAGCTCCACCGCGTAGTCCTGCTTGGCCTTGGGCCCGAAGTCCAGCAGATGGTCGGCCGAATAGTTGATGCCGCCCACGAACGCGAGTTCGCCATCGACCACCACGATCTTGCGGTGCATCCGCCGAAACACGTTGAGCCGCTGGCCGAGGATGCGCTGCCCTGGATCGAACACCCGCACCCGCACGCCCACGGCGCTCAACTCCGCGATGAATTCGCGCGACAGGTCCGGCGAGCCAAAGCCGTCGACCATCAGGTCGATCTTCACGCCGCGCTGGGCCGCCGAGCGCATGGCGGCATGCAGCGCAAGGCCCACCTTGTCCTCGAACAGGATGAAGGTCTCGATGATGACTTCGCGCTGCGCCTCCCGAATGGCATCGAACACGCGCGGGAAGAACTCCTCGCCGTTCTCGAGCAGCGCAATGCGGTTGCCGCCCACCCATCGGCCGACGTTATCCATGGCGTTCACCGCAGGTCATGGGTGGGGCCCGCTTCAAAGATCGATGTTCGCCACCAGCGGCGCGTGGTCCGACAGGTGCGACCAGGGCTTGCGCGGCAGCACCACGGGCGCGTGCACGCCCGCGTTGCGAACATAGATGCGGTCCAGCGGCAGCAGCGGAAAGCGCGCCGGAAAGGTCTTGGCGGCCGAGCCGTTCGCATGCACGAAAACCTCGCGCAGCGCGGCGCCTTCCTCCAGCACCTGGTGGGCACGGCCGCGCCAGTCGTTGAAGTCGCCCGCGACGATCAGCGGCGCATCGGCCGGCACCTCGTCGCGCACGATGTGCAGCAGCAGTTCCAGCTGCTGCTGCCGGTGCGCCTCGGCCAGGCCGAGATGCGCGCAGATCGCATGGACGTCGACCGTGCGGCCCGGCAGCCGCAGCACGCAATGGAGCAGGCCGCGCTTTTCGGGCCCGGCCACCGACACGTCGTGGTTGCGGAAATGCACGATCGGAAACTTGGACAGCACCGCGTTGCCGTGATGGCCCCTCGGGTACACGGCGTTGCGCCCGTAGGCGAACTGCGGCCACATGGTGTCGGCCAGGAACTCATAGTGCGGCGCCTCGGGCCAGTTGTTGACCTTGCGCGAGTGGCGCGAATGGGTGCCGAGCACTTCCTGCAGGAACACCACGTCGGCTCCCACCGTGCGCACTGCGTCGCGCAGCTCCGGCAGGATGAACTTGCGGTTGAGCGCGGTGAAGCCCTTGTGGGTGTTCACCGTCATGACCTTGAGCGAAGTCGGCGCTGCGGCGGCAAGTGGAATCGGTGAGGAAGACATCGGTGTTGTGGTTGTACGTTGCCGCGCCCGGCGCGCCTGTAGGAACGCGCCACCTTCTTTGCCGCCTTTCACCAGGCGACGGCCGGCTCCTACAGGCAGGCCTGCCACACCCCGACACGGGGCGCATGGGGGGCCTCCTACGGTGGTTTTCAGGCTGCGGGAAACAAGCCAGCGGTCTTATTCATCATCACTTTCAAAGGAACGCACCATGAAGCACGCAATCCTTCGCGCCACGGCGCTGGCCGGCCTGATGGCCGCGGCCGGTGCCGCCATGGCGCAAGCCACATCGATACCCGCCCAGCCGGACCCGGCCGTGGGCGGCCAGGCCAGCACGCAGACGCCTGCCGGCGTGCCCAACCCGCCGCAGCGCCCCGACGCCAACATGCCGGTGTCGCGCGAAGCCGTGAAGGCCGAGGCGCGCGCCCACAATCGCAACAACACCAACAACCTGGTGCCCAAGGGCGAGGCGACCACCACCATGAACGGGCAGCCGAACGCGATGCCGCAACCCACCGGCGAGATGTCGCGCGCCGAGGTGAGCCAGCTGGCCCGCAAGCCCAAGCCCCAGTTCGGCCAGCGCGGCGAGCGGCCGGACGTGCCCACCAACCCGATCGAAAGGACCGGCACGCCCCAATAGCCGTCCATGTACGAAGAAAGCCCGCGGTGCTCGAGGCATCGCGGGCTTTCTTCATGGGGGCGCCGCTTCCGGCGCCCTGATGATGGTCAGCTCTTGGCGGGTTGCCCGTCAGTGGCGCCGTGACCATGGTGGCCGCGGTGGCCATGCATGCCGACGTGCACCGTCTCCGCGTCGAAGGTCTTCTGCTGCTCGGGCGTCAGCGCCGCATAGAAGGCTTTGGTGGCTTCGGCGCGCTTGGCGAACCTGGCGCTGCGCTCGGCCTGGCGGGCCTGCATGCGCTCCAGCCGCTCGGGCGTGGTGAGCTTGGCGAATTCCGCACGGTCCATGCGCTGCGCACGGGCCCCGGCCGGCGGCTGGCTGGCCGCTGCGAACGTGTTCCACGCGCTTTCCTGTCCGGCGTTCAGCTTGAGCTTTTCCTTCAGCGCGGCAAGCCGCTGGGCGCGGTGCTCCTGCATGCGCTCCATGCGCTGTGCCGGGTCCATGCGCTTGTGCTGCGCCTTGGGTGCTGCGCTGCCCTCGGCCTGCGCAACGGCGGCGGTGGGCGTGGAAGTCGAAGTGCCGGATGCCGCCGGAGCCTGTTGTGCAAAGGCGCCCGAAGAGGCGAGGGCGGCCGAGCCCAGAAGGCTGGCCCAGACGATGCGTTGGCGAAGAGAGATCATGAGAAGTGCTTCCTTTCGAAGAAGCCCGCCGCCAATGGGCAGCAGGTGAGACGAAGTGTGGAAGACCTCTGTATCGGCGAGGTGAGCCGGAAGTGAGCGTGCGTAAAGAATCATGAACGCGCAGGCTCTTCGCGCCCGCGGCGTGGCTTACTTGGGCCTTGGCGGCTTCAATCCGCGATCGGGCCGCTGCAGCTTGCCCGCGCGCAGTTCGCCCACGGCCAGTGCCACGGCACGGGCCACGTTGCGCACTTCCTCCTGCACGCCTTCATCGGCATCGAGGCTGTCGTGGCTGGTTGCGTAGGGCTCGTAGTAGCCGATGTAGCGGTCGAGCCGGGCCTGCGCGCCCGCGTCGACCAGGCCCATCCAGTCGAGCCAGTCCGACAGGTTGCGCCGCACGCTCTCGGCGCCGGCCACGTCGCCGTGCACCACCAGCCCGTAGACCCGTCCCGCCAGGTGCTTGGGATAGCCCCAGCCCTGGAGCTCGAGGGCCTTGGCTTCATCGGGCTTCTTGCCGTGGGTGCTGGTGGGGTCGGGGTTGCCGCCGTCGGCGCATACCAGCCGGTCGGTCATGAGCTTGAGCGGACTGGCGGACTGATACCAGTGCGTGGGCGTGAACAGGATCACGCCGTGCGCGGCCACCCAGCGCTCGTAGATCTCGTTCATCCAGTCGCCGGTCTGGCGCATTGCATGGTTGGGATAGCAGCTGCAGGGCCAGTGGCACAGCGGCATGGCGGTGGACACGCAGCCCTTGCAGGGATGGATGTGGCGCCCGTAGTCGGAGGCGAGCAGGCTCAGGTCGAGCACGTCGACGTCAATGCCGCAGCCATCGAGCACTTCGCGCGCGAGCTGCAGCAGCCGCCAGCTCTTGGAGATCTCCCCCGGGCAGGTGCCGTCGTTGCGCGGCGAGCCGTTGACCAGCAGCACGCGCGACTTCGTCTGCGCCTGGCCCCAGGCGGCCTGCGCAGCGTTGATGCGCGCCCTGGCTTCGAGCCAGTCGACCGAAAGTTCGTAGTCGGGGTCGGCATGGCCGGGTCCGGCCTTGCGCGTGACGGGCGCCTTGCGGCCCTGTTCGTAGGCCTCCCATGCGATGAGCTCGATGCGCTGCAGCGCCTCCTTTTCGGACTGGAAGGCAGGGTCCTGGAACGGCTGCATGAAGCGCTCGTGGAACTGGTCGCGCTTCAGTGTTTCGGGTGCCTGTCCCTTGCGGACCTCGGGGGCTTTGATCGTGCGGTGGGGCATGGCGGCCAATCTATGCCCCATCCGTGCGCCCGTGACCTGCGGGCGATGCCGATTTTCGGTAGGCCTGCGACTACATCAAGCGCCGAACTTGCCGCTCTGGAAGTCCTCCATGGCCTGCCTGAGCTGCTCCTGCGTGTTCATCACGAACGGGCCGTACTGCGCGATCGGCTCGTGCAGCGGCTTGCCGGCGATCAGCAATGCGCGCGCCGGGCTGTGGTTGGTGGCCCCGGCGCGCAGCACCACGCCATCGCTGCCGGGATCGTTCGCAAGAATGGCCATGCGGCGCGTGGGCACCTCGCTGCCCGCGATCCACACCGACTCGCGGAATGCATAGACGAGCGCGTTGTGGTCGTCCGGCAGGGGATGGGCGAACTCGGTGCCGGGCGGCAGGGTGATGTCGAGGTAGAGCGGCTCGGTGTGCTCGCGCCGAACCGCACCCTCGATGCCGTGGCTCGCCCCCGCGATCACGCGCACGTGCACGCCCGCCGCGGTGGTGTATTCCGGAATCTCCTCGCTCTGGATGTCGCGATACCAGGGCTCGCGCATCTTGTCCTTGGCGGGCAGGTTGAGCCAGAGCTGGAAGCCTTCCATCAGGCCGTCCTCCTGCTCGGGCAGTTCGCTGTGGACGAGCCCGCGGCCGGCCGTCATCCATTGCACGCCGCCGTTCTGCAGCAGCCCTTCGTGGCCGGCGCTGTCGCGGTGCCGCATGCGGCCCGCGATCATGTAGGTCACGGTTTCGAAACCGCGGTGCGGATGGCTGGGAAAGCCGCCGATGTAGTCGCCCGGGTTGTCGCTGCCGAAGGCGTCGAGCATCAGGTAGGGGTCGAGCCTTTTCTGCAGCGGCTGCTGCAGCACGCGGGTGAGTTTGACGCCGTCGCCATCGCTGGTGGAAACACCGGCCACGATGTGGTCGATGCCGCGCGGCGTGGCCACGGGATCGGTCGGGTGGTTGGCGTGGTGGTTTGCATTCGTCATGCAGCCATGGTGGCACTAACCGCCCAACCGCGCCACCCGGTAGGAATTGCGGAATCTGCCTCGGCGCGCTGCTGCGGCTTCAGCGCGGCCACTGCTGGCGCTGCCAGTAGCGGTACTGCCACTGCGTCGAGAAACCGGCACGCCGGTAGAGCGCGTGGGCGGCCATGTTGTGCGCGTCGACCTGCAGGAACACGCGCTCGAAGCCGCGCTCGAGTGCGGCCCGCGCGAGGCCCGCCAGCACGCGCCCGGCCAGGCCCCGGCCGCGCTGCGACTGCTCGGTTCGCATGCCGTGCACGCTGGCCCACCCGTGGCCGAAGGCCATGGCGCCCGCCGCGACGGTCCGGCGGCCCTCGCGCACGCTGGCATAGAGCGAGCCCTGGGCGCGCGACAGCGCCCGCACGCGGTGGGCGCCGTCCACGGGATCGAAGCCCTCGCCGAGGAACAGGGTGGCCCAGGCGTCGTCGGGCGCAAGGTCGACGTCGGCCAGCGCGGCGCCGGCCGGCGCCACCTCGCGCATGCGCCGTGCGGAGCCGATCTGCACGCAGGTCGGCGAGTCGCCGACGTAGTGCCGCTGCTCCAGCTCGGACTGCAGCGCCACGAAAGAGGGCACATCGGCCAGGCGGAACGCGGGCACGAACTGGCGGCGGTCGTAGCGGTCCTCGATGCGGTCGATCGTGCGGCCTGCGACCGGTTCGCGGTGCAGCGGAACGGCCGACCTGGCGCGCTTGACGGTGCCATCGTCGAAGGGCAGCAGCCAGCCGTCGAGCTCTTCGACGGCCAGCGGCGAAACGGCGGCCACGGTGGCGCGCTCGATGGCTTCGACCTCGTTCATGGAAAAGCCTCCGGTGCGGTGAATCTGGCGGCCGCCACGCTCTTGAGCAGTGACTCGCGCTGGTTGCGGCTGATGCCGCGCACGCTCTCGGCGACCCATTTGGTACGGTCCGGGTCGATCTGCCCGTCGCGCCGCCATTGCTCGAGCACCGCCTGCGGCTTGTGCAGCATGGACGCGAGCCAGACCGCCTGCGCGGGCTCCAGGCTGCGCGCGGAGCGCTTGAAATAGCGCCGGGCGGCGGCTTCGGCGCCGCACAGGTTGCCGCCCCACGGCGCGTTGTCCAGGTAGAGCTGCAGGATGCGCGCCTTGCCCAGCGTCTGTTCCATTTCGACGGCGTAGAGCAGCTCGCGCAGCTTGCGTTCCGCCGTGCGGTCGCTGCCGGTCACCAGCATCTTGGCGAGCTGCTGCGTCAGCGTGCTGCCGCCGCGCTTGGGCTGGCCTTCCTTCTGGTTGTTGTCGATGGACGCGACGATTTCCGTCAGGTCGTAGCCGGCGTGGGTGAAGAAGCGCTGGTCTTCGGCCGCGATGACGGCGCGCGCCAGCCAGCTGTCGTTGGCCAGCTTCGACGGTGCGCCGCAGCTGGTGCGCGCGCCGAGCATGGCTTCGGTGCCCAGCCCCTCGACGGTGAACTGGCTGACTGTGGGCTGCACCGTGAATGTGGCCTCGGGCAGCATGACCTGCCCGCGCAGCGCCAGCGTGCCGCCGATGCGGGCGCGCTGCAGCTCGGGCAGGTTGGGCGCGAGCACGGCATACCAGCGGGCAATCGGTGCGTCCTTGATGTCGGCGCTGAGCTGCAGGCCCCTGCCCTTGGGCGGGAGGTGTCCTTCCCATTGGCCCTGGAGCATGGCGGCCGCGTCGGCGCTGCGGGGCGTGGCCTCGATGGTGCCGGCCAGCGTGTTGCCGTCCCGCTTCACGGTGGCGACCAGGCCCTCGAACACGATCGGCTGCGCGCCGAGCGCGGCAACCTCGGCGCTGCAGGGCGCGCAGCGCACTTCGAACACGCCCGCCGCGTCCTTCCAGGCGAAGTGCAGGGTGCCGAACCGGCTGTCGAACGCGTGCCCGTCCAGCCGCGGCGCGAACCAGGACGAGGTGGCCAGGCGCACTGCCGTCGGCACGCCCACCGCCATGCGCAGCGGGCCGGCCTCGACCGTGGTGCTCCATTCGCCCGCCGCTGGCGCAAGCACCAGTTTTACTATCAGGAAGATAGCAACGCACGTTGTCACGACAAGGGCCAGCAGCCCGTAGATCACGAATCGCAGAAACTGTTTCACAAAACTCTCATCACATCGGCCTCGCCACCGTCACAGCTTGCCACGGACCGCTCGAGCGTCCACTGGCCGCCGCCCAGTACCAGGCTGAAGTGTCGGTGAAAGCCGTGCCTTCGGCATCCACGATGCGCTCGCAAACGCGGATCTTTTGCGTGCTGTGCCGTTGCGCAACAAAACAGCGCCACAGCCGCTCCTGCACATCGCGTTCGAGGCGTGCCTGCTCGATGCGAAAACCGAGCGCGCGGTAGCAGTCGGCCGCCGGATGCAGCATGCGCGTGGGGGCATTCACCGCGCGCATCACGATCGTCTGCGTGCCGTCGGTCATGCGGCCGATGGCGCCCGGAAAGCGGTCGGCAAAGCGCTGCTCGACGTCGCCCAGCGCCAGCGGCCGCAATGGAATGCCGTCCCACTGGCTGGGCCATTCATGCGAGGCCATGGCCATCGGAGCTTCGGGCGGCGCACGCAGCGCCGCCGCGGTCGACCACAGCACGCACAGCAGTATTGCGAGCGCAAAGGCCGTCTTGTGGCCGATGCGGTTGATGAAATGGTTGGCAAACAGGGCTTCAAAGAACCGTGTCGACATGGCGGCCTCCTTGGGTGGTGATCAGGCCCGGGATCGGCTGCTCGGCGAACGGGGGCTCGGTGCGCACCGGCACCATCAGGCGCGCGATGCCGCCGCACACGGCGGCCAACACCAGCAACCCGAGCAGGTTGTGCGCCCAGGGCGCCAGCGGATGGCCTGCGCCTTCGAATGCAATCAGCATGCTGTTGCGCAGGATGTTGCCGCCCAGCACCAGCAGGCCGACCATCGGCAGCCGGCGCAGGAAGCCGCGGTCGCTGCGGCGGGCCCAGAGGGCAACGGCGCACGCCGTGAAGTAGCCGAGCCACACCATCTGCACGCCCGAGCACGGCGCATCGACGATCACCAGCCGGCCATCGACCACCAGGCTCGCGCCCTCGCGCGCCACGCTGAAGGCCGGCGCCAGCAGCCAGCGGCTCGCCTCGGCCGTGAGCACGCGCAGCGGATAGCCCGCATAGAACTGCAGCGACGACAGCAGCGGCAGCGCGAGCACCGCCAGGCCAGCCACCGGCAGCGCGGCCACGCGCCGCGGCAGGAAGGCCAGCAGGCCGCATGCCAGCGCCAGCACGGCCACCAGGCCCGTGGCGAGCGGCGGCAGCGCGGGCAGGGCGCCGAGCCCGGTGCGCAGCACGGTCGCCAGCACCGTGCCGGCGCCCGCCAGTGCGAGCCAGCCCAGCTGCGGCGCGGCCCGCAGTTCGCGCCGGCAGCGCCATGCCAAGGCGGCGAGGGCGGCCAGCGCCAGCAGGCCCAGCGGATCGTCGGAGCCGTCGCGCAGCCGCCGGACCATCCAGGCCCAGGTCGGCGCGAGTGCGGCGAATTGCAGTGCGAGCCAGCCGGCGGCCGGTGCGCGGTCGACGTGGATGCCCCAATCCACGATGCGCGGATGGCGATGGGCGAGTGCGGCCAATGACATTTTTCTTTTCCTGGCTCAGGCCGTGAAGCGGCGCGGATCGTTGCGGCGCGCGCGGCGGCGCAGCATCGCGAGCATCGACAGCACCACGGCAATGGCCCCCAAGGTCTCGGGCTCCGGCGTGCTGGGCACCTCGGCGCCGAGTGCGAGTTCGCTCACGCCCTGCGGCAACGGCAGCGGCTGGTTCACGCCCACGCTGTTCTGCGGCGCGGGGTTGCGCACCACCTTGTCGACGGCGATGAAGCTGGTGTACTGGGTCAGCAGGCTGTACTTCAGGCCGAGCTCGGTGATGCGCTCCTTGAAGGCGCTGCAGCCCTCGAGCGTCTCCTGGTCGCTCAGGCTCTGGATGCGGTGGCGCGCCCACAGCGTGCGCAGCGCGGCGGTGTCCTGGCGCAGCTGCGGGTCGATGCGCAGTTCCTGGCGGTACGGGCCATTGGCACCCTGGCCTTCCACGATGACACGGCCCCTGGCTTTGCCTTCCGAATCCGCGCGCCACTTGCCGAACACGATCACCGGGCGCTCGCCCAGCACGTCGGGCAGCGCCTGCGGCTCCACGTCGTACACGTCGAGCCCGCCGAAAGTCACCTTCACGTTGGTGAGCACCGGCGACTCCACCATGCGGCGGAAGCGCGCGGCCTGCTCGGGCGCCTGGATCGGGTCGGTGATGATGAAGGGCTCGCCCATGCCGGCGCGCGCAATGCCTTCCATCAGGCTGCGGTTCACCGACGAACCGATGCCGAAGGCGAACACATTGGCCTTCGAAAGATTCTTGCGCACCAGTTCGAAAGCCTCGCGCTCCACGCTCACGTAGCCGTCCGTCACCAGCACCACGGTGCGCGAGACCTTCTCTTCCTTCGGTTCGGCGTAGACGCGCTTGAGCGCGGGAATCAGCTCGGTGCTGCCGCTGCCGCTGTAGTTCTGGATGGTGGCCAGCGCCTGCTCGATGTTGGCGCGCGTGGCCGGCACCGAGCGGGGAGAGAGCATCTTGTTGCTGCCCGAGAACAGCAGCACGTTGAAGGTGTCGCTCGGCCGGAGGCCGCCGATCAGGCGTTCGAGCACGGTCTTGGCGGTGTCGAGCGGAAAGCCGTGCATCGAGCCCGAGATGTCGACCACGAAGATGTAGTCGCGCGGCGAAATGGCGCTGGCGGCCACGGCCTTGGGCGGCTCGACCATCGCGAGGAAGAAGTTCTCGGCGCCGCCGTCGGTGTTCTGGCCCTTGTAGAGCATCAGGCCCGATTCGATCCTTTCGCCCGCAAGGCGGTAGTCGAGCACGAAGTCGCGATTGTCCGCGGGCCGGCCGTCGGGCGCGAGTGCGATGTCGGCGTGCCGGTCTTCGTCGCTCTTCTTCACCTCGATGGCGTGGGACGACGAGCGCACCTCCTTCAGCCCCATGGGCGTGTCGATGCTGGCCTTGAGCCTGAAGCTGGTGTTCAGCGCCACATCTGCGCGCAACGTGGGCTGCGCCACCCACTTGGCCTGGGCGTTCTCCGACTGCGGGCTGCTGTAGCGCGGGCCCACCACGGTGGGAAAGACGAACGCATAGTTGCCCGACTGCGGCACCAGCAGTTCGGTGTAGCGCAGCTCCACCTTCACGTCGTCGCCCGGCAGGATGTTGGCGACGTTCATCTGGAACACGTTGGGCAGGTGCTGCTCGAGCAGCGCGGCGGTCTTGCCTTCCTTCTTGGCGGCGTCGTACTCGATCTGCGCCTGCTGCTTCTCGCGGATCTGCGCGGTGATCAGGCGGTCGGCCAGGCGCACGTTGAGGCCGCTGACCGCAGCCTTGGTCGAGCCCGGAAAAACATACTTCGCCTCGATGGCGCGCTGGCCTTCGTTGCGGTAGGTCTGCGTGACAGTCACGTCGGCAATGACGCCCGATATCTTCACCGCCACCTCGGTGGCCTTGAGCGGCAGGCGGTCGACCGAGGGGTCGTCGCTCTTCACGAAGAAATACGGGCTCTCGGTCTTCAGCCGCGGGCCCGGTGCTTCCTGGGCATGCACGGGGTTGAGGCTGAGCGCGACGAAGCCCGCCGTGGCCAGGCTCACGGTGGCGAGCCAGAGCCAGCGGCCGGGACGGGTGGAGGTGTGGGCATCCATGGCGGTGTGGTGTTGGTGTCCGTGCGAACTTGCACAGCCGCAACTGTCGGCACCGCGCGAGAAGGAAATTGGAAGGCTGCTTGAAGTCCGGCCACCGGATGCCGCGTTGTGTGAAGCCTGTGTGAAGTCCGCCGGCGGCCGCGCTTCACACGCGCTTCGGATGGCGCGGCGAGCATCGCGGCTTCGACAACCGACGAGGAGAAAAAACATGTTCCAGTTGCTCAAGGCCCTGCAGGGTTCGATGCTGGTCAAGGTGGCCGGGCTGCTGATGCTCACGCTCCTGCTGTGCATTCCGCTGGCCGAGATCAATGCGATCAACCGGGAACGCGGCCACAGCCAGCGCGAGGCGGCCGAGGAGCTTGCCGCCACCTATGCGGGCCCGCAGACCGTCGTGGGCCCGCTGCTGCTGGTGCCCTACGTGGAGCGCTGGATGGAGCCGCTGCGCAATGCGCAGGGCCGGGTGATCGGCCAGGAGGCCCGCAGCAAGGAAATGACCCACGTGATGTTTCCCGACAAGCTGCACATCGAGGGGTCGATGGCACCGCACGAACGCTACCGCGGCATCTTCAGGATTCCGTTCTATACGCTCGACGCCACGCTCGGCGGCGGCTTTGCGGCTTTCGATCCCCGATCGGTGGCGCACAGCGAAACCGATTCGCGTATCGAGGTCAAGGCACCATTCATCGTCTTCGGCGCAAGCGACCTGCGCGGGCTCGATGGTTCGCCTTCGATCGCGATGAACGGCGAGGCTTTGGGTTTCAGGCAGCGCGTGCCTGGCCTGGCAGACGATGCCCCGCTGTCCGACGGCATCCACGCACCGCTCACCGGCGCCGCGCTGGCCGCATGGGAGGCGAAGGCGCCGCTGCCCTTCGAGATGAAGCTCGGGCTGGTCGGGCAGGACACGCTCTCGATGGTGCCGATTGCCGACGAGACCACCGCCCACCTGAAGTCGCCCTGGGCGCATCCGAGTTTCGGCGGCCGCTTTCTCGCTACCCAGCGCGAAGTGACGCCGCAGGGCTTCGATGCGCACTGGCGCGTGTCCTCGCTCGTGACTTCCGCACGCGAGCAGGTGCGCGCCGGGCTGTCGGGCCGCGGCGATGCCGCCAGTGCCGCCACGGCTGCTGCTGTGGCTGCAACCAACCATGCGCAACGCAACCTCGGCCCGCTGCAAACCTTCGACGTCTCGCTCGCGCAGCCGGTCAACGTCTATTCGATGAGCACCCGCGCCGGCAAGTACGGCGCGCTCTTCATCGGCCTGGTGATCATGGCGGCCTTCATGTTCGAGCTGTTCCGCAGGCAGCGCATGCATCCGGTGCAATACGGGCTGGTCGGCCTGTCGATCGCGCTGTTCTTCCTGCTGCTGCTGGCCCTGTCCGAGAAGCTGGCGTTCTGGCTGGCCTATGCCAGTGCGGCCGGCGCGAGCGTGCTGCTGCTGGGCATCTATTTCAGCGCGGTATTGCAAAGCTGGAAACGCGGCGCGGGCTTCGGGGCCTATGTCGCGGTACTCTATGGCGCGCTTTACGGCCTGCTGGCATCGGAAAGCAATGCCCTGCTGCTCGGCGCCCTGCTGACATTCGGCATGCTGACGGTGCTGATGCTCGCCACGCGCAAGGTCGACTGGTATGCACTGTCGGCCGGGAACCCCCGAACGCCCGAGCCGGTCTTACCTGAGGCGGCCGCGTCCGTGTAACCAACGCTACGGACTGTTTTTTTCCTTACCTTTTTGCCATTGATTCCCATGGACGATTCTTCTCCTTCCACCGAGCCCGCGCGCTCGCAGCGTTCAGCGAAGCTGCGGCGCGCGGCGCGGTGGAGCGCCATCGCGCTCGGCTGCGGCGCGCTGGTGCTGCTGGTGGCCGCCGTCGTCGCGGTGGCCGCCATCTATCCGCGGCTGCCCGACATTTCCGAGCTGGCCGACTACCGGCCCAAGCTGCCGCTGCGCGTGTATTCGGTCGAAGGCACGCTCATCGGCGAGTTCGGCGAAGAACGCCGCACGCTCACGCCCTTTGCGAGCATTCCCAAGGTCATGAAGGACGCCGTGCTCGCCGTGGAGGACGCGCGTTTCTACGACCATGGGGGCGTCGACTACAAGGGCTTCGCACGCGCGGCCGTGGCCAGCCTCAAGGGCGGCCGCAAGCAAGGCGCATCGACCATCACGATGCAGGTGGCGCGCAACGTCTACCTGAGCTCCGAACGCACGCTGAGCCGCAAGGCCTACGAGATCTTGCTGGCCCTGCGCCTGGAGCAGCAGCTCAGCAAGGACCAGATCCTGGAGATCTACCTGAACCAGATCTACCTGGGCAACCGCGCCTATGGCTTCGCGGCCGCATCGGAAGCGTATTTCGGCAAGCCGCTGCAGAACGTCACGCTGGCCGAAGCTGCCATGCTGGCCGGCCTGCCCAAGGCGCCCGGCGCGAACAACCCGGTGGCCAATCCGCGGCGCGCCCGCGCACGCCAGCTCTACGTGATCGACCGCATGCAGGAAACCGGCTTCATCACCGCCGAGCAGGCGGCCGAAGCCAAGAAGGAAGAGCTGCACCTGCGCGATGCCGCCGATCCGGAGCGGCTGCATGCCGAATACGTGGCCGAGACGGTGCGGCAGATGATGTACGCGCAGTACGGCGACAGCATCTACACCAGCGGCATGAAGGTCTACACCTCGCTGGTCGCGGCCGACCAGGCAGCCGCCTACAGGTCGCTGCGCAAGGGCATCATGGACTACGAGCGGCGCCAACCCTATCGCGGTCCCGAGCGCTTCGTCGATCTGCCGGCCGATCAAAAGGAAGCCGACGAGGCGGTGGACGAAGCGCTGGCCGAGCATCCCGACAACGGCGACGTGATGGCCGCGGTGGTGCTGGAGGCCGGCAGCAAGGAAATCAACGCGGTGCGCGCGAACGGCGAAACCATCCAGATCACCGGCGAAGGGCTGCGGCCTGCGCAGTCGGGCCTTGCGGCGAAGGCGCCGCCCCACATCAAGATCCGCCGCGGCGCAGTGATCCGAGTCGCGAAGACACCCAAGAACACCTGGGAGATCACACAGCTGCCCGAAGTGGAGGGCGCCTTCATCGGCATGGATCCGCGCACCGGCGCCATCAAGTCGCTGGTGGGCGGCTTCGATTTCGGCAAGAACAAGTTCAACCACGTCACGCAGGCCTGGCGCCAGCCGGGCTCGAGCTTCAAGCCCTTCATCTATTCGGCCGCACTCGAAAAGGGCTTCACGCCCGCGACCATCGTCAACGACGCACCGCTGTACTTCGAGCCGAGCACCCCTGGCGGCCAGCCCTGGGAACCGAAGAACTTCGACGGCGGCTTCGAAGGCCCGATGCCGCTGCGCACCGCACTGATGAAGTCGAAGAACCTGGTGACGGTACGCCTGCTGCAGGCCATCGGCGCGCCGTATGCGCAGGAGTGGATCACCCGGTTCGGCTTCGACAAGGACAAGCATCCGGCCTACCTGCCGATGGCGCTGGGCGCCGGTTCGGTCACGCCGATGCAGATGGCCACCGCCTACTCGGTGTTCGCCAACGGCGGCTACAAGGTCAATCCGTACCTGGTCACGCGCGTGACCGACCTGCGCGACAAGGTGCTGCTCGAAACCGAGCCGCCGGCACTCGACGAAAGCCGCCGCGCCATTCCCGAACGCAACGCCTTCATCATGGATTCGCTCCTGCAGAGCGTGGTGAAGGGCGGCACCGCCGCGCGCGCCTACCAGGCACTCAAGCGCGACGACCTGTTCGGCAAGACCGGCACCACCAACGATTCCTTCGACACCTGGTTCGCGGGCTTCCAGCCCACCACGGTGGGCATCGCATGGATCGGCTACGACACGCCGCGCCAGCTGGGCGTGCGCGGCGAAACCGGCGGCAGCCTGAGCCTGCCGATCTGGATCGGCTACATGCAGGCGGCGCTCAAGGGCGTGCCGGTCAGCAAGATTGCCGAGCCGCCGGGCGTCGTCAACATCGATGGCGAGTGGTACTTCGACGACTTCACGCCGGGCCACAGCGTGGCGAGCCTGGGCGTGGAGAGCGAGGCGCCGCCAGTGCCGGCCGAAGAACTCTCGGGTGTGCCGCCGCCGCTGGGCCCGCCGCCGCAGCCCGAAGAGCGCAACCGCATCCTCGATTTCTTCCGCTGAGGCACGGCGGGAAGGAGCCGCACCGGGTCTCTACACTCGGTGCGGCTCCTTTCGCTTTACCTTCCCACGCTTCTCCCCCATGGAAATCCTCATCCTGGCGACGTCGATCATCGTCGGCGCCTACATCCTCAAGTCCAGGGACCAGCGCCAGCGCATCGCGCTGCTGGGCAGCCACCTGGGCAGATACCAGATCGAAAGGCTGATGGAGAGCCTCACCGAAGGCTACCTGCGCTGCCTGGGCGAGGACAGCGCCGAGCGGCGCCAGCAGATCTGGAGCCTGCTCGACTCCACCGAGGAAAAGCTCTCGGCCCAGTTCGACAGCTTTGCCGCCGAGTTTGCGCGCGTCGACGCGGCCGACGCACGCGTGAGCAAGCTGCCCGTGGCCATTCCGTTCGCGCACAAGCTGTTCCCGGCCGCGACCTTCGACCTGCGCGAGGCGCTGGCGATCCACGCGCGCGGCATTGCCGATGTCATGCGCAACGATGCGGGCCGCACGCCCAAGGCCAAGGCCTTCACCATGTCGGCCGAGCTGTTCCTGATGCAGCACACCTGCCACTGGTTCTGCAAGTCGAAGACGGTGGCCTCGGCCCGCATGCTGGCGCGGCACAAGACCTCGTACGAGCAATTGCTCGAGGCCGTGAGCCCCGCAACGCGCCGGGCCTACGCAGCACTCACGGGCCAGTAATCCGCTCAGTGGTGTGACAGCAGCGGCAGCGTGAGCGTGGCCACCGCGCCGCCGCGCGCCGCATTGCCGAGCTCGATGCGCCCGCGGTGCAGCGCGGCAATCTCCTTCACGAAGGCCAGCCCGAGCCCGGTGCTCTTCTTCCGGCTGTGCGGCCGCGCGAGCGAATAGAACTTCTGGAAGACCTTTTCCTGTGCGTAGTCCGGAATGCCCGGACCATGGTCGCGCACGCTCACGCGCGCCAGCTTCGAGGTGGTCTCCAGCGTCAGCAACACCTCGCTGCCCTGCGGTGAAAAATCGATCGCGTTGTCCAGCAGGTTGCTGATGGCGCGACGCAGCAGGAACGGATCGCCCTCGGTGCGGGCCTCGGCGCGGATGTTCACGCGCAGCTGGATGCTGCGCTTGGCCGCCGCGGGCTGCGCGCTGAGGGCGATGTCCTCGATCAGCGAAGCCAGCGCCACCGGCTCCGTGCGGTCCAGCCCGTGGCGGGTTTCCAGTGCGGTGAGCTCCATCATGCGGTCGACGATTTCCTGGATGCGCTGCGTCTCGCGTTCGATGTTCTTCAGGAAGCGCTCGCGCTCGGCATGCGGCATCGACGGCTCCTGCAGCAGCTCGGCCGCGCCGCGGATCGCCGAGAGCGGGCTCTTCACTTCGTGCGTGAAGGTCTGCACGTAGTCGGCCACGTAGTTGCGGCCGGTCAGCGCATCGCGCATTTCGCTGAAGCCGGTGCGCACCGCATCGACCGCGCGCCGCGCCATGCGCGAAAGGCTCAGCGTGCGCTGC
This sequence comes from Variovorax sp. VRV01, assembly GCF_014852545.1. Classification (NCBI taxonomy): domain Bacteria; kingdom Pseudomonadati; phylum Pseudomonadota; class Betaproteobacteria; order Burkholderiales; family Comamonadaceae; genus Variovorax; species Variovorax sp. VRV01. The sequence continues at coordinate 83,355 of NZ_JACVBS010000010.1, read as the reverse complement.
GCGCGCACCCAGGCCCAGTAGTCCGAGATCAGCCCGAAAGGCCGCACCAGCCAGACCGAAACGATCACCGCCAGCAGCAGCAGCGCCAGCCCCGAACCGACGCCCACCCACAACGTGCGGGCGCGCGCGTCCTCCACGAACTGGCCGAAGCTCTGCACCGGCTTGCCGACGCTCACCATGCCGACGATCTCGTTGTTCCACCGGATCGGTGCGCCCACGTACATCACCGAAGTGCGGGGGTCGCCGTCGACGTCGCGCGAGGTGCGCGCGCCGTACAGGCCGGCAAGCGTGCGGCTCACGTCGCTCCACTGCGAATAGTCGGCGCCCAGGTGCCTGCCGAGCGAATCAAACACCACGCGGCCGCTGCGGTCGGTGACGTACACGCGCAGCTCGACGCGGTTCTTGTGCAGGTTGTAGATCTGTGCGGAGAACTCGCGCGCATAGACCGTGCGGAACAGCGGCTCGAGCCGCGCGGTGTTGAGGGCGCCCGCGATCACGTCCTGCTCGACCAGGCTGGCCATGAGCTGCGAAGTCTCGACCAGCGATTCCTCGGCCGATTCGCGATAGCGCGGATCGATGTCCGACACCACGCGGTAGAGCAGGAACGCGATGCCCGCCGTGTAGATCAGCAGAATCCCGATAAAGATGCGCGTGCGCCTGCTCACGGCGCGTTGAGAGGCAATTCTTCGTTCAGCGCATAGCCGGTGCCGCGCAGCGTCCGGATCGGCTCCACGTCGGGCGCCACGGCCTTGAGCTTGGCGCGCAGGGTCTTCACATGGGCGTCGACGGTGCGGTCGAAGCTGTCGCTCGCGTCGTCCCAGACCAGCTGCAGCAGCTCGTCGCGCGTGAACACGCGTCCGGGCCGCTGGACCAGCAGCCGCAGCAGTCCGTATTCGTAGCGCGAGAGCTCGAGCAGGCGTCCGTAGTAGCGGATCTGCATGCGCTCGTTGTCCAATGCAAAGGGCATTGCGGGGGGCTGAGCGGGCGCTGGAGGCGCCGCGCCCGGAATTCGAGGGGGTACCCCATCGCCGGGGCCTGCGGTCCCTCCAGGGGCGGCTCGTGCGCTGCGCCGCAGGATGGTGCGCACCCGCGCCACCAGTTCGCGGGGCGAAAAGGGCTTGGCAATGTAGTCGTCGGCACCGAGTTCCAGCCCCACCACGCGGTCGATCTCGTCGCTTCGGGCCGTGAGAAACAGCATCGGCACCTCGGCGCCGCCCTGCGACTGGTTCAGCGCGCGCAGCCGCTTGAACAGCTCGAAGCCGTTGAGGTCGGGCAGCCCCACGTCCAGGATCGCGAGCGCCGGCGGCTCCTGCGCGAACTGCGCGATGGCGTCTTCGGCCGTGGCGCACCAGACCGGCGTGAAGCCGTCGCTCTTCAGCACGTACTGGAGGGTGTCGGCAATGCCCGATTCGTCTTCGGCGATCAGGATCCGCGGTTTGAAGCTCATCCCCGGATGTTAGCGAGCGGGCGCCGTCCGGCGACGGCCGGTTTGGCCGCGTGGCGCCGCGAACACGGCGCGGCCGTTCACGGACTTTTTTTCGGGCGCGGCGCTGTCCCCATTTCTATTTCTTATTTCTCTTATTCAAATTAGTAGTAGTAGATAAGGGCGGGGCCGGTCTGTGGACATGGCACTTTTTCCCTTGCGTGACATGGACTTGTCATGCCCGCGTCACTGTGCGCAGCTGCGCTTCCGTGCTGTCGCGCCAAAAGGAACAACATTGCTGGAAGCGCCGGCCCTGTGGATAACGCCCTGCTTGTGCCGGAAATCTCCCCAGAGTTGTCCTTTGACACGCTCCGGAAAATCTGCCAAAGGCGTTTTCCCGTGCGAGAAATTCATTGCCTCATATTTGGGCAGACTGTAGATTTTTCATATAGATCAACCACTTAGCTTTCTCTTACAAGGAAGTGCGAGTGTTATCCACAGAGTTGCCCAAGCTTTGTGGGGAGAACCGGCGGCGGAACCTTTGGGCCCCATGCCGAACGAACTTTGTCCCTCAACCAGTGGAAATTCGAACGTGACACCTTCCGAAACCCGGGCCATCGTGTCCCTCAGCCTCCTGGCCGCCTTCGTCGATGGCGAGAAGCACGAGCGCGAACGTGCCGAGATCAAGCGCATTGCCGAAGGTCTTTCGCAAGCCGACGGCGTGAACCTGCCCACGCTCTACCAGGACGTCCTGATGAAGCGCGTCTCGCTGGCTTCGGTCGCGGGCGAGCTGAAGAGCACGGAATCGAAGCAGCTGGCCTACGAGATGGCGGTGTGCGTGTGCGATGCGGACGGCGCGCAGTCCGATGCCGAGCGCATGTTCCTGGCGGACGTGCGCACCTCGCTCGGGCTGGCTGCCTCGGCGGCGCAGTTCTCGCAGCAGGCGGAAGAGATTGCGGCAGCGGTGCCGGCGGCGGCCACCGGCACGGGCACGGCCGTCGCGCCAGCTGCCGCTGAGCCATCGCCTGACAGCGCGGAGCTCGACAAGTCGATCCTCAATGCGTCCATCCTCAACGGCGCGCTCGAACTGCTGCCCGAGACGCTCTCGACCATGGCGATCATTCCGCTGCAGATGAAGCTGGTCTACCGCATCGGCAAGGCCTACGGCTACGAACTCGACAGCGGCCACGTGAAGGATTTCCTGGCCACGGTCGGCGTGGGCCTGACCTCGCAGTACCTGGAGCAGGCCGGGCGCAAGCTGCTCGGCGGCCTGCTCGGCAAAATGGGTGGCGGACTGCTGCGCGGCCTCGGCAACCAGGCGGTGAGCTCGGGCATGAGCTTCGCCTCGACCTATGCATTGGGGCATGTGGCCAAGCGCTACTACGCCGGCGGCCGCACGCTCTCGGCGCAGATGCTCAAGGACACCTTTTCGGGCGTGGTGCAGGAAGGCAAGAGCCTGCAGACCCAGTACCTGCCGGCCATCCAGGAAAAGGCCCGCACCCTCGATGCCGGAAAGGTGCTGTCGCTGGTCAGGGGAGCCTGATCCCCTTTTTCAGGAACACCGTGGGAGAGCCTATCTGGCCAGGTCGTCGAGGATCGGGCAGTCGGGGCGCGCATCCCCGTGGCAGCAGTGCACGAGGTGCGCGAGCGTGTGGCGCATCGACTGCATGTCGGCAATGCGCTGCTCCAGTTCGCCCAGGTGCTTTTGCGCGATGCGCTTCACGCTCGAACTCGCACGCCGGCGGTTGTGCCACAGGCCCACGAGCTCGGCGATTTCCTCCATCGAGAAACCGAGATCGCGCGAGCGCTTGATGAAGCGCAGCGTGTGGATGTCGGCATCGCCGTACTGGCGGTAGCCGCTTTCGGTGCGCGCCACCGGGGGCAGCAGGCCCAGGCCCTCGTAGTGCCGCACCATGCGCGCCGAGACACCCGAGAGCCGTGCGGCCTCGCCGATCGAGATGGTGGTGCCGAAGCTGCTCATTGGACCCTGTAGCCGGCGTTCTCTATTGCTGCCACGATGTCCTTTCGAGGCTGCGCGCTCAGCACGTCGACATGGCCGGTTTCAAGATCCACCGTGACCTGCGCCTCGGGGTCCACCGTCTGTACCGCGTTCTGCACCGCGCTCACGCAGTGGCCGCAACTCATGCCCGAGACCTGGAATTTCTGGCTCATCGTCTTTGCTCCTGTTGAATGAAATGAAGTGAACGAACCGCCAGTTTGAACCTTCTCATGATGTCAATGTCCAGCGCAGGGACACTGCGTACCCCGGCTTGACCTTGCCATGATGTGAGACTTTAGCCTCGGGGCATGGACAATCTGCTGCACAACTTGAGCGACCCGATGAGCACCCTGGATCTTTCCGTCGGCGGCATGACCTGCGCCTCTTGCGTGATGCGCGTCGAACGCGCGCTCAGGAACGTGCCGGGCGTGCAGGAGGTCAGCGTGAACCTCGCCACCGAATCGGCGCGCGTGACCGCCGCCGGCGGCGAGGACCTGGATGCCCGCCTGCGCCGCGCCGTGCGTGCCGCCGGCTACGAGCCGCGCGCGGCCGGCAGCGCGGCCGACGAGGCGGCTGCGCTGTCGCCCTGGCATGGCTTCGCGCCCGTGGCCATCGGACTGCTGCTGTCGATACCGCTGCTCGCCCCGATGCTCGGCCAACCCTTCGGGCAGGACTGGATGCTGCCGCCCTGGCTGCAGCTGCTGCTGGCGGCGCCGGTGCAGTTCTGGCTCGGGGCGCGCTTCTATCGCGCAGGCTGGCATGCCGCAAAGGCGGGCACCGGCAACATGGATCTGCTGGTGGCGCTCGGCACCAGTGCGGCATTCGGCCTGTCGCTCTGGCTCTGGTGGCGCGCGGCCACGGGCGTGCATGCGGGGCACGGCGGCGTGCCGCATCTGTATTTCGAAGCCTCGGCGGTGGTGATCACGCTGGTACTGCTCGGCAAGTGGCTGGAGGCGCGCGCCAAGCGGCAGGCCACTTCGGCGATCCGCGCGCTGCAGCAGCTGCGGCCCGAAACCGCGCATCTAGTCGGCCCGCGCGGCGAAAGCGACGTGCCGCTGGCCGAGGTGATGGTGGGCGACCGGCTCGCGGTGCGTCCGGGCGAACGCGTGCCCGCCGATGCGCGCGTGATCGAGGGGCAGTCCGAGGTCGATGAATCGATGCTCACGGGCGAGCCGCTGCCGGTGCCGAAGGGACCTGGCGACGCACTGACGGGCGGCGCGGTCAATGGCGACGGCCGCATGGTCGTCGAGGTGCGCGCGGTGGGTGCCGAGAGCGTGCTGGCGCGCATCATCCGCCTGGTCGAGGACGCGCAGGCGGCCAAGGCGCCGATCCAGCGGCTGGTGGACCAGGTCGCGGCCGTGTTCGTGCCGGTGGTGCTGGCGATTGCGCTGGCCACGCTGGCAGGCTGGCTGCTTGCGGGCGCCGGCATCGAGGCTGCCATGATCCATGCGGTGGCCGTGCTGGTCATTGCCTGTCCCTGTGCGCTGGGCCTGGCGACGCCGGTTGCCGTGATGGCCGGCACCGGTGTGGCGGCGCGCCGCGGCATCCTCATCAAGGACGCGCGGGCGCTGGAGCTTGCGCACCGCGTCGGCACCGTGGCCTTCGACAAGACCGGCACGCTGACGCTGGGCCGGCCGGTGCTCACGGCGCTGGTGCCGGTGGCGGGCGGCAGCGATGAAGCCGCATTGCTCGCAACCGCCGCCAGCCTGCAAGGCGGCAGCGAGCATCCGCTGGCGCGTGCCGTGATGGCTGCTGCCGCACAGCGCGGCGTGCAGGCACCGCCACTGAATGCGATGCAGGCGATGCCTGGCCGCGGCGTGCGCGGTCTGGTGAATGGCGAACCCTGGGCCATTGCCAGCCTGCGCTGGTGCGCGGAGCTCGGCGCCGTGATCGACGCCGCGCAGCTCGAGCATCTGCACGGGCAGGGTGCCACCGTATCCGCATTGCTGCGTTTCGACGCGGCGGGTGCTGCCCGGGTGCAGGCGCTGCTGGCCTTTGCCGACGAGCCCAAGCCCGAGGCCGCGCAAGCCATCCGCACGTTGCATGCACGCGGCCTGCGCGTGGTGATGATCTCGGGCGACAACCTGCGCGCCGCGCAGGCCATGGCGGCGCGGCTCGGCATTGCGGCCGAGGACGTGCGCGCCGAGGTGCTGCCCGCCGACAAGGCAGCGCAGGTCAGCGCCTTGAAGAAGAACGGCCAGGTGGTCGCGATGATCGGCGACGGTGCCAACGATGCGCCCGCGCTGGCCGCGGCCGACGTGGGCATTGCCATGGCGCCTGCGGGTGGCGGCACCGACGTGGCGATGGAAGCGGCGGGCATCACGCTGATGCGCGGCGACCTGTCGCTCGTGGCCGAAGCGCTCGAGCTCTCGGCGCGCACGGTGGCCAAGATCCGGCAGAACCTGTTCTGGGCCTTTGCCTACAACGTGGCCGGCATTCCGCTGGCCGCCTTCGGGCTGCTGAGCCCGGTGGTGGCGGGTGCGGCGATGGCGCTGTCGAGCGTCAGCGTGATGGCCAATGCGCTGCTGCTGCGGCGCTGGAAGCCTTGAGCCCTCCCCGTCGATCTCAGTCGATCAGCAGCGCCAGCAGGTGGTCGTCGATGTAGTCGGCCTGGCCGGCGCGCTTGTAGAACTTGCGCAGGGTGCCTTCGTACTCGAAGCCCAGCTTCTCGTAGAAGCGCAGCCCCGGCGCGTTGTCGCTCTCGGCGTAGAGCTCGATGCGCTTGACCCCCTCGGCCTTGAGCCTGGCGATGGCATCGCTCACCATGGCCTGCGCAACGCCCTTGCCGTGCAGCGACGGATCGACCGCGAGCGTGCCGAAACAGGCCACGTGCCGCGCACGGCCCGGGTAGCGCGTCGCGCGGTAGAAGCCTGCGACGCGGCCATCGGCTTCATAGACATAGAAGCTGCGGCTGTCGACCAGCTCCTTGTAGATGGCGCGGAATTCATCGAGCGGCATGGGGTCGTAGCCCAGGAACGGGACCACGCTCTCGTGCATGTAGATGGAGAAGACCGCTTCGAGGTCCTGGGGGGTGGCGAGCCTGCGCATGGATGACGGATTTTCTGCGGATGCGGCGACGAAAGCGTCAGCATACCCAGTCCGTCGTTGCGCTCCTCAGCGGTCCATGGCGCGGCCCGCGACCAGCACGGCGTTGGTGCCGCCGAACGCGAACGAATTGGAGAGCACGTAGCGCAGGTCGCGGGCTTCGCGCGCCTCGCCGAGCACGAAGTCGACGTCGAAGGCTGCGTCGGGCACCCGAAGGTTGGCCGTCGGCGGAAGCACCCCTTGCGCCAGCGTTCGCAGCGCCGCCACCAGTTCGATCGCGCCGCCGCCGCCCAGCACATGGCCGTGGATGGCCTTGGTGGCGCTCACGGGCGTGGCACGGCCGAATACTTCGCGGATGGACGCTGCCTCGGCCGCATCGCCCGCGGTGGTGGCGGTGCCGTGTGCATTGATGTGGCCGACCTGCGCGGCCTCGATGCCCGCATCGCGCAGTGCCGCGCGCATGGCGCGCACCTGGCCGGCGGGATCGGGATTGGTGATGTGCGTGGCGTCGCAGTTGGTGGCATAGCCCGCCAGAAAGAGCGAAGAGGCACGGACGGCGCTTCGCGCGCCGGCATCCGATTCAAGCACCAGCGCAGCCGCGCCTTCGCCGAGTGCGAAGCCTGCGCGGTCGCCGGAGAACGGGCGGCAGGCGCTGCCGGGTGCACCGGGCGGCGGCGGCGCCGTCACGCGCATCGCATGCCAGCTGGCCATCACGCCCGGCGTGAGCATGGCCTCGTGCCCGCCGACGATGGCCGTGTCGATCCAGCCGCCCCGGATGGCGCGCATCGCCTCGCCGATGGCCACGGCCGACGACGCACAGGCACAGGCATACGCAATCGCCGCGCCCTGTGCGCCGAACTGCAGTGCGAGTTCCGCCACCGCGGCGTTGGGCATCACGGTGAGCACTGTCGTGGGCCGCATGCGGCGTCGCTCGCCGTAGAGCGCGCGCGTGGTGTCGTCGAAGCTGCCGGCGCCGGCCAGGCCGCTGCCCCAGAAGATGCCAAGGCGTTCGGGGTCGACGCTGCCGGACCGGAGCCCGGCCTGCGCGGCGGCATCGCGCGCGGCCGCGACTGCCATGGCGGTGCCCCGATCGAGTGGCAGGCGCGAACTGCTGCGCACGGCGGCCGCATCGAAATCGCAGGCGGCCACGGCCAGTTCGGCCGGATCGAGGCCTTCGATCTCGAGCGTTCGCGCGCGGACTGCGGAACGTCCGTTGAACAGTGCGTCGTCGAACGACTCGGCGGTGCAGCCCAGCGGTGTGATGAAGCCGATGCCCGTGACGTGAACGCGCGCGCCGCTCACGCCTGCACGGCCATCGGCGAATCGAGCTTGCAGTCGATCTCGGCCTCGATCGCCTCGCACAGGCGGCCGAGCGTGATGCCGGCCTCGCGCGGATCGAGCCGGTCTTCGGGCAGGCGAAGATGGAAGGCGTCTTCCACCGCGAACACGAACTCCATCAGCGAAAGCGAATCGAGACCGAGCTCGGACAAGGCGGCTCCGGGCGCGATGTCGTCGCGTGCCACGTCGAACTGGTTCACCAGGATGGCTGCGATGCTGTTGAAGACGGGCGAAGAAGAGGAAAAAGAAGAAGAGGGCATGGCGTGCTTTCTTTCAGGCGGCAAAGGAGCGTGCGGGCAGGGCGCCGATGGCTTCGGGCGTGCCATGGGCCACGGCATCGGCGAAGGCGGAGGTTTCGCGCACCACCTGGTGGCGGTCGTTGTCGATCGTGATCATGTGGTAGCTGTTGGCGAGCACCACGCTGCGGAACGTCCCGCAGCGAAGCCCGCGCGCGAGGATGTCGAGATTGGCGAGGCTGGCCACCTCGTCCTCGCGTGCATGCAGCGCGAGGACGCTGCCGCATTGCACGCGGTGCAGGTTGCGCCTCACGTGACGGATCAGCCGGTCGTGCTCGCGCAGGTGGCCCACGCCGATCACCGCGCTGCCGGCGCTCGACACCTTGCGGTGGCGCAGCTCGCGCTCGATCCAGGCGCGCACGCGCTCGTTCTTCACGCCGTAGGGCGGGCGTTCGCGGTATTGCCAGAACCGCCCGAGCGGCGTGTAAAAGGCCAGCGGCAGCAGCACCTGGGTGCGCGGCACGGCCCAGCCGTCGAAGCGCAGCGTGGTCGACATCAGCACCAGCGCATCGACGCCGCTGCCGCAGCGGATGGCCGCGCCGAGCGCCAGAGAAGCACCGGCCGAGATGCCCACCAGCATCACGCGCTCGTGCTGCGTGCGCAGCGCCTTCACCCGTGCCTCGATGGCGTCGATCCAGCGTTCGTACGGCAGGGCCTGCTGCACCGGTGCGGCGGCATCGAAGGAGTAGCCATCGACACGCATCGGATGCACTGGGTAGCCGCTCGCGCGCAGGGACGATTGCACGGTCAGGAGCTCGTCAGGTGTGCTGCATAAACCATGCAGCAGCACGATGGCCGTGCGCCGCACCGCGGGGTGCACCACGCTCAGGAGATCGGAGGGATCGCGGGCGCTCATCGCGTTGTCGCTGCGGCCTGGAAAGAGACCCGTGCCGCAGGTTGCTGTCGTATGCTCATGGCGCGTTTATCGCCGGGGTGTGCTGACCGGCCGCTGACCCTCCTTCGCGCAAGAATAGGCACTTCAAACCACCATACACACCATGCGAATCCTGCTTGTCGAAGACGATGCCGTGCTGCGCGACGTGATGCTGCGCAGCCTTGCGGATGCCGGCCATCGGGTCGACGTGTCGACCAACATCGAGGACGCCGACCACCTCTGGCGCGTGCAGCCTTTCGATGCGGTGCTGCTCGACCTGAACCTGCCGGCTACGGCCAGTCCCACCAGCGGCCTGGCGAGCGGCCTCAACGTCCTGCGCCAGGCGCGTGCGCGCGGCGACCGCACGCCGGTGCTGGTGCTGACGGCGCGCGGCCGCACCGAGGAGCGCATCGCGGGCCTCGATGCCGGTGCCGACGACTACCTGGGCAAGCCCTTCGATCTGGCCGAGGTCGAGGCGCGGCTGCGCGCGCTGGTGCGGCGGGCCAAGGGCACCGAAGACATCGTGCTGCTGGGCCAGCTCAAGCTGGACCGCAAGGCACGCCGCTTTTCCACCGCAAGCGGGCCGCTCGACCTGCCGGCGCGCGAGTTCGAGGTGCTGTGGGAGCTGATGAGCCCGCCGGGCCGCACGGTGAGCAAGCGGGCCCTGTCCGACAAGCTCTCCAGCTTCGACGAATCGCTGGGCGACAACGCGCTGGAGGCCTTCATCTCCCGGCTGCGCAAGAAGCTGGCCGGCTCGGGCGCGGGCATCCGCACGCTGCGCGGCATCGGCTACCTGCTCGAAGCCGAAGTGTGAGCCGTACGCATCCGGCCGCGCCCGCGCCATCGAAGGCAGCGCCTTCGCTCACGCGGCGCGTGCTGCGCAACGTGCTGGTGCCGCTGGCGCTCACGTGGATGGTGGGCGCGGTGATCGCGCTGGTCATCGCAAATTATTTTTCCGAGCAGGCCTTCGACCGCGCCATGCTCGACGACGCCTATGCGCTGTCGGCCAACGTGCAGGCGGGCGAGCGCGGCATCGAGCTGCTGCTCACGCCGCGCGAAGTGGCCACGGTGCTGTTCGACCAGGTCGACAAGATCTACTTTGCGGTGCAGCGGCTCGACGGCACGCTGATCTCGGGCCAGGCGGGCCTGAAAGCACCGCTGCCGGCGGCTGGCGCGCACTATCGCTTTTCGGACGTGAATTACGAAGGCAAGGTCCTGCGCGCGGTGGTGCTCGAGCCTGTCACCGAGCCTGACCGGCTGATGCCCTACCGGGTGGTGATTGCGCAGACCACGCTGAGCCGCGCGGCGCTGGTGCAGCGGCTGCTCGGCTATGCGCTGGCGCCGCAGGTGCTGCTGCTGATACTGCTCGCGGTATGGCTCTGGCATGGCATTCGCAGCGACCTGCGCCCGCTCGGCGAACTCCAGCAGGCGCTGGACCGCCGCGATGTGCACGACCTCTCTCCGGTCGCGGTGGTGCGCACCTCGCGCGAGGTGCAGCGCCTGGGCAATGCGGTCAATGCGCTGTTCGACCGCCTGAACCACAGCGTGCGTGCGCAGCGCGAGTTCGCGGGCAACGTGGCGCATGAGCTGCGCACGCCGCTGGCGGGCATTCGCGCACTGGCCGAATACGGGCTTGCGCAGCACGACTCCACCGTGTGGCGCGAGCAGCTCGCGCGCGTGGCCGAGCGCCAGGCCCGCGCGAGCCATCTCATCGACCAGCTGCTGGCGCTCGCGCTCGCGGACGAGGCGCGCACCGGCCTTGCGCGCGAGCCGGTGCGTCTCGACATATTGGCTGAGCAGACGGTGCTGCGGCACCTCGCGCGCGCCGATGCGCACGGCGTCGACCTGGGTGCGCGCGGCCTCGACGAGCGCGTGACGGTGCTTGCGAACGAAGCATTGGTCGAGGGCATTCTCGACAACCTGATCGACAACGCGCTGCGCTACGGCGGACGCACCATCACCGTCGAGCTGGCGGGCCGCACCCTGAGCGTGATCGACGACGGCCCCGGCATTCCGCTGGAAGCGCAGCGCGACCTGATGCAGCGCTGGGCGCAGGGCCCGGCGGGCCAGAAGCTGGGGCAGGGCTCGGGCCTGGGCCTGTCGATCGTGGCGCGCTATTCGGAGCTGCTGGGCGCCGATCTGCGGCTCGATGCGGCCGAGCCCACGGGGCTGCGGGTGAGCATTACCTTCGCGGAGCTCCGCGCGGGCACTGTCGCCGATGCGGGTGGTACGGGCGCGGCGCGCGCTGCCTGAGGTGGCGCGGCGTTCAGGCCTTCGCCGGCTTGCGCGGGGAGATGCGAGTGCGCGACTCGAACTCCACTTCGCCTTCGATCTCTACGGGGATGTTGAACGGGAGCTCCGCCATGCCGACGGCACTGCGCGCGTGCGCACCGATCGACGGGCCGAAGAGCTCGAGCACGAGATCCGAGAAGCCGTTGATGACGGCGGGCTGTTTGTCGAAGCCCGGTGCCGAGGCCACCATGCCGAACACGCGCGTCCAGGCGGTGATGCGGTCGAGGTCGCCGAGTGCGCGCTGCAGGCTGCCGAGCATGGCCAGTGCGGTGAGCCGCGCCGCCGCATAGCCTTGCTCGACCGTCAGCTCGCGGCCCAGCTTGCCGAGCGGGGCGGCAATGGTGCCGTCGGCATTCAGCGGACCGTGCCCCGAGACGATGGCGCGGCGCCCGGCAATGCGCACGAAGGCGAAGGGCAGCACCACGCCGGGCGGCGGCGTGACCGGCGGCGGCAGCACGAGGCCGAGCGTTGCGAGTCGCTGTTCGATGCGGGCCATGCATTTTTCTCCTGCGGCGGTTGGATCCGCCGCCGCATCTTGCCAGGGCCCCGCCGCGGCCGCGAGGGACTCAGTCCAGCGTCGGATAGTCCGTGTAGCCCTTGACCCCGCCGCCGTACATGGTGGCCTTGTCCACGGTGTTGAGCGGCGCGTTCTCGCGCAGGCGGCGCACCAGGTCGGGGTTGGCGATGAAGGGCTTGCCGAAGGCGACAAGGTCGTCGCCTTCCTTGACGGCCTGGTCCGCGAGCGGCTTGTCGTAGCCGTTGTTGACCATCCATGCGCCCTTGCCGCCGGCCTGGCGGTAGGCGGCCTTGAGCGCCTCGTAGTCGAAGGGACGGTCCTCGATCTCGCGCGGACCGCCGGTGGCGCCTTCGATGATGTGGATGTAGGCTAGGCCGAGCGGGGCGAGCTGCTTCACCACGTAGGTGAAGAGCGGCTGCGGATCGGAATCGTGCACGTCGTTGGCCGGCGTCACGGGCGACAGGCGGATGCCGGTCCTGCCGCCGCCGACCGCGTCGACCACGGCGCGCGTGGCTTCGAGCAGCAGTCGGGCGCGGTTCTCGATGCTGCCGCCGTAGTCGTCGGTGCGCTTGTTGCTGCCGTCCTTGAGGAACTGGTCGAGCAGGTAGCCGTTGGCGCCGTGGAGTTCCACGCCGTCGAAGCCGGCGGTTTCCACCGCGTTGCGCGCGGCGGCCGCATAGGCGTGGACGATGCCGGGCAGTTCTTCGGCGTCGAGCGCGCGCGGCTCGGAGGTTTCGACGAAGGTCGGCACGCCCTCCTTGATGAGCACGGTCTTGGTCCTGGCGGTGATGGCCGAAGGCGCGACAGGCTTGCCGCCGCCGGGCTGCAGTTCGCTGTGCGACACGCGGCCCACATGCCAGAGCTGCACCACGATCTTGCCGCCCTTGGCATGCACCGCATCGGTCACGCGCTTCCAGGCGTCGAGCTGCTCGGTGCCGTAGAGGCCCGGCACGTCGGCATAGCCCTGGCCCTGGTGGCTGATGGCAGTGGCTTCGGTGATGAGCAAGCCGGCGCTGGCGCGCTGCGCATAGTAGGTGGCGGCAATGTCCTGGGGAATCGCGTTGGGCGAGCGGTTGCGCGTGAGCGGTGCCATCACGACGCGGTTGGCGAGCTGCAGGTCACCGGCTTGTACGGGATCGAAAAGGGAGGGCATGGCGGAACGTCAAAGAGTGGGACGGAGGACGCGAGGCTAAACCTGGGCGGCCAAACCTGCTGTCGCACGGTTGTCCGATTGCTGCTAGGCGTTCAGGCCGCTGCAAATGCGAGCAGTTCTGCCCCCACGCGCACGCCTCGCCCTTGCCGGCTTGTGGCTGAGAGCAGCCCGGGGTTTTCCTGCGGGTGGACGGGCCGCTTTGCGACTCTTGCGAGCTTCTGCCGACTTCTTCTTACTTCAGCAGGCCTTCGGCCTTCATCGCCTCTTGAACAGCGGGACGAGCAGCCACGCGCGCATGCCAGGCCTGGAGATTGGCGAAGCCCGAGATGTCGACGCCGGTGGACTTGGCCCAGTTGGTGACGGTGAACAGGTAGCCGTCGGCCACGCTGAACTGGTCGCCCATCAGATAGGACTTGTCGGCAAGCTGCCCGTCGAGCCATCCATAGCGCGATTTGAGCTTGTCCTTGAAGATCGCCTTGGCTTCTTCGGGCATGTTCGGGTTGAACAGCGGGCTGTAGCCCTTGTGCATCTCGGTGCCGATGAAGGTTAGCCACTCCTGCAGGCGGTAGCGCTGCAGCGTGCCGGCGGCCGGTGCGAGGTTCTTCGTCGGGGCCAGGTCGGCGATGTACTGCACGATGGCCGGGCCTTCGCGCAGGCGCGTGCCGTCGTCGAGTTCGAGCATGGGCACGTAGCCCAGCGGGTTGATGCCGTAGTAGTCAGTGCCGTCCTGCAGCTTGTGGGTCTTGGTGCTGGCCAGCACGGGCTCGAAGGCAAGGCCTGCCTCGTGCAGCGCGATATGGGGCGAGAGGGAGCAGGCACCGGGCGAGTAATACAGCTTCATGCGAAGAAATCTCCAATATTGGGAATATGGATAGCGGGAATCGATCCATGGACCAACGGGGATGCTAGCGGGTTTGCCCGCTGGGCGTTTGTCCTACGGCCGCTCGCGCGGGGCGACTATCGGGGCGGCTGCGGCCGGTTCCTAAGCTCCCCCGCACGGTGGGCGAGGCTCGCCGCAAGGAGTTTTCAGATGTTGAAGTACGCGATTATTTTTGCCTTGATCTCGCTGGTGGCCGGGGTGCTGGGCTTCGGCGGCATTGCGGCAGGCGCAGCCGGCATCGCAAAGTTGCTGTTCGGGTTGTTCCTGGTCCTGGCGGTGGTGTTCGTGGTCCTGGCGGCACTGGGGATCGGCGCAGTGAAAAAGGTGATCGACTGATGCAGCATCCGGCACCTGTCTGGCCGCGGGCCCGTCCGCTCGGACTGCTGCTGCAAAGCCCGGCCCATCGCGTGGTGCGTGTGCTGCTCGTGACCCAGAGCCACTGGCAGCTTCCAGAGCACCGCTCGCGCCGGCGGCGCGTCTGAACGCCGCATTGTTGCTATTAAAATAATAGCAAACTATCCAGGATACAAGAGGGATCGGCTGGGTCCGGGGTGATTCAGGCGCGATTAACCATATTGCCCGCATTTCGGACGCAAAGCGGCACCCCCGATTAAAATTGGTGCCCCCTTTGCGCAGCGCACGCGTCAGTAGTGCGCCCCCTCTTTCAAATGCTGTACCCCGAAGAATTCGATTGTGTAGTCGTCGGCGGTGGCCATGCCGGCACCGAAGCCGCGCTTGCCGCCGCACGCATGGGCGCCAAGACGTTGCTGCTCTCCCACAACATCGAGACGCTGGGGCAGATGAGCTGCAACCCATCGATCGGCGGCATCGGCAAGGGCCACCTCGTGAAAGAGGTGGATGCGCTGGGCGGCGCGATGGCCATTGCGACCGACGAGGCGGGCATCCAGTTCCGTATTCTCAATTCGAGCAAGGGGCCGGCGGTGCGCGCCACCCGCGCGCAGGCCGACCGCGTGCTGTACAAGGCCGCGATTCGCCGCCGCCTCGAGAACCAGCCGAACCTGAGCCTGTTCCAGCAAGCCGTCGATGACCTGATGGTGGAGGGCGACCGCGTGGTCGGCGCCGTCACGCAGGTGGGCATTGCCTTTCGTGCGCGCACCGTGGTGCTCACCGCCGGGACTTTTCTCGATGGCCGCATCCATGTGGGCCTGGACAACTACCAAGCCGGACGCGCGGGCGATCCGCCGGCGGTCAGCCTGTCGGCGCGGCTCAAGGAACTCAAGCTACCGCAGGGCCGCCTGAAGACCGGCACACCACCGCGCCTGGACGGCCGGAGCATCGACTTCTCGAAGTGCACCGAGCAGCCCGGCGACGGCATGCCGGGCGGGGCAGGGCCGATGCCCGTGTTCAGCTTCATGGGCCGGGTCGACATGCATCCGCAGCAGATGCCGTGCTGGATCACCCATACCAATGCGCGCACGCACGACATCATCCGTTCGGGCTTCGACCGCAGCCCGATGTTCACGGGCAAGATCGACGGCGTCGGTCCGCGCTACTGCCCGAGCGTGGAAGACAAGATCAACCGCTTTGCCGACAAGGAAAGCCACCAGATCTTTCTCGAGCCCGAAGGCCTGACGACCAACGAGTACTACCCCAACGGCATCTCGACCAGCCTGCCGTTCGACATCCAGTACCAGCTCGTGCGCTCGATGCCCGGGCTTGAAAACGCCCACATCCTGCGACCCGGTTACGCCATCGAGTACGACTATTTCGATCCGCGCGAGCTCAAGAGCAGTTTCGAGACGCGCTCGATCAAGGGCCTGTTCTTTGCCGGGCAGATCAACGGCACCACCGGCTACGAAGAGGCAGCGGCCCAGGGGCTGTTTGCCGGCATCAATGCCGCGCTCCAATGCCGCGAAGAAGAGGCGTGGCTGCCGCGCCGTGACGAGGCCTACCTGGGCGTGCTGGTGGACGATCTGATCACCAAGGGTGTGACCGAGCCGTATCGGATGTTTACCAGCCGTGCCGAATTCCGGCTGCAGCTGCGCGAGGACAACGCCGACATGCGCCTGACGGAAGCAGGGCGCAAGCTGGGCCTGGTGGACGACGCGCGCTGGGATGCTTTCAGCCGCAAGCGCGACACTGTTTCACGTGAAACAGAACGACTCAAGTCGATCTGGGTGAACCCGCGCAACCTGCCGGCGTCCGAATCCGAGCGCGTGCTCGGCAAGGCCATCGAGCATGAATACAACCTGGCCGACCTGCTGCGCCGGCCCGATGTGAACTACCAGACGCTGATGTCGCTGGACGGCGGAAAGTACAGCGCAGGGGCTGCACTCACTGAAACCGAGATCGAGCAGATCGAAATCTCGGCCAAGTACTCGGGTTATATCGAGCGCCAGCACGACGAAGTGGAGCGCGCCGCGCATTTCGAGAACCTGCGCCTGCCGGCCGACTTCGACTACAGCCAGGTCAAGGCGCTGAGCTTTGAGGTTCGGCAGAAACTCGACAAGCACCGGCCTGAAACCCTGGGCTTGGCATCGCGCATTTCGGGTGTCACGCCGGCCGCCATTTCCCTGCTGATGATCCATTTGCGCAAAGGCGGCCACAAGGCATTCAACCGCGATGCAGACTCGGAAGCGGCTGCTGAATCGCAGCCCGCCCAATGAGCGCGCCCATCGACACGCTGCGCCAGGGCGCGGCGGCCCTGGGCACGGCCTTGAGCGATGCGCAGGCGGAACAGCTGCTGGCCTACGGCACGCTGATGCTCAAGTGGAACAAGGTCTACAACCTCACGGCGCTGCGCGACCCGGCCAGCGTGCTGACGCACCATCTGCTCGACAGCCTGGCGGCCGTGGCGCCGTTGCAGCGTGAATGGGCAGGGAAGGGCAAGTTGCTCGACGTCGGTTCCGGGGGCGGCCTGCCGGGCGTGGTGATTGCCGTCATGCGGCCGGAGCTCGAGGTGAGCTGCCTCGATGCCGTGGCCAAGAAGGCGGCCTTCGTCCAACAGGTGGCAGCCGAACTCGGATTGCCCAATCTGCGCGGCCTGCACGCGCGCGTCGAATCGCTGACGGGCAGCTATGAAGTCATCAGCTCCAGGGCCTTTGCCTCGCTGCCTGATTTCTTCAACGGGTCCAGGCACCTGCTCGCGCCGGGCGGCGTCTGGCTGGCCATGAAGGGCAAGGTACCCACCGATGAACTCGCTGCCTTGCCCCAAGGTATCGCAGTGTTTCACGTGGAACAATTGACCGTTCCTGGCCTGGACGCCGAGCGCTGCATCGTCTGGGCGCGCCAGGAAGCGGCCTGAATCGCCAAAAAAGAGGCCGCCGCACCGGTGAAAGCCGGTGCCGAACGATCCTCGCCGGGCCGGCCTCGCTTAGACTCGACGCCTCCCCCTGGCTCTCCTTCTCGAGGCAAATCCCATGTTCGGCATTGCTGACTACGGCGCATTCGTCGCCGCCATCGTCCTCTTTCTCCTGATTCCCGGTCCGGGCAACCTCGCGTTGATCACCTCGACCAGCAAAGGCGGGATCCGTGGCGGCCTGGCGGCCACGCTGGGCGTGATCGTCGGCGACCAGTTCCTGATGTGGGCGGCGGTGGCGGGCGTGGCGGCTGTGCTGGCGGCCTATCCGGCCGCGTTCAAGGCGGTGCAGTGGCTGGGCGCCGTCTACCTCGCATGGCTGGGCGCCAAGATGCTGCTGGCCAAGCCCGGCGCGGCACCCATCCTGAACATTCGCCCCAGCCACTTCATGCGCCAGGCCCTGGCCATCACCTTGCTGAACCCCAAGGCCATCGTGTTCTACATGGCTTTCTTCCCGCTGTTCGTCGACCCGGCGCGCCACCAGGGCGTGGTCACTTTTGGCGCCATGGCGCTGACGATTGCTGCGCTGACCTTCCTCTACGGCCTCACTTCGACGCTGCTCACGCACTTTCTGGCCGAGCGCATCCGCGCCAATCCGCGCATTTCGGGCAGGCTCGAAAAGCTCGCGGGCGTCTTCCTGATCGCCTTCGGCATCAAGCTCGCCATTTCCCGCTGATTCTCATATGGCCAAGATTTTCTGCATTGCCAACCAAAAGGGCGGCGTCGGCAAGACCACCACCACCGTCAACCTGGCCGCCGGGCTGGCCAAGGTGGGCCAGCGGGTGCTGATGATCGACCTCGATCCCCAGGGCAATGCAACCATGGGTTCGGGCATCGACAAGCGCCAGCTGGAGCTCACGGTGTACGACGTGCTGCTTGAGTCGGCTTCCGTGGCCGAGGCGCGCGTCAAGGCCGACAAGCTGGTGGAAGGCGGCTGCGGCTACGACGTGCTGGGCGCCAACCGCGAGCTGGCCGGCGCCGAGGTCGAGATGGTGGCGCTCGACCGCCGCGAAAAACGCCTGCGCACCGCGCTCGCGACGGTGGGCGCCGAGTACGATTTCGTGCTGATCGACTGCCCGCCGAGCCTGAGCCTGCTGACGCTCAACGGCCTGTGCGCCGCCCATGGCGTGATCGTGCCCATGCAGTGCGAGTACTTCGCGCTCGAGGGGCTCACGGACCTGGTCAATACCATCAAGCAGGTGCACGCCAACCTCAACAAGAACCTGCAGATCATTGGCCTGCTGCGCGTGATGTTCGATCCGCGCATCACGCTGCAGCAGCAGGTGAGCGAACAGCTCAAGGCCCACTTCGGCGACAAGGTGTTCGATACCGTGATTCCGCGCAACGTGCGGCTGGCCGAGGCACCCAGCTATGGCTTGCCGGGCGTGGTGTTCGATCCGGCCGCGCGCGGCAGCCAGGCCTTCGTTGCCTTTGCCAAGGAGCTGGTCGAGAAAATGCCGCCCGCCAGCGCCTTTGCATCCGGAGCCGTTGCGCCTCCCATTGCCCCGGTCGGGCCGGTCGCACCGCCCAACCTGGCCGTTCCCGAGGACGTGCTGTCGCCGGCGGGTGGCCCCGATTCGGGCGAGAAAAGCTTCTGATGGCAGCGTCCCGTGTCTTCCTGCTGCCGGGCTGGCAGAACAGCGGCCCCGGCCATTGGCAGACCCGCTGGGAGTCGGTCCATGGCGACCACCGCGTCGAACAGCACGACTGGATGCGGCCGCTGCGCGGCGACTGGTCCGCGCGGCTCGAGGAGGAGGTGCTGGCGGCGCCCGGGCCCGTGGTTTTTGCGGCGCACAGCCTGGGATGCATCCTTGTTGCGGCCTGGGCCGCGCATTCGCGCAACACGCACAAGGTGCGGGGCGCACTGCTGGTGGCGCCCGGCGACGTCGAACGCGACGACCTGCGCCAGCTGATTCCGGGCTGGGCGCCCATCGTGCGCCAGCCGCTGCCCTTTCCCTCGGTGCTGATCGCCGCCAACGACGATCCCTACTGCGAGGCCGCGCGCTCGTGCCAGATGGCCGTCGGCTGGGGCGCGCGCTTCGTCGACGCCGGTGCGGGCGGCCACCTGAATGCCGAATCCGGCCTGGGCGACTGGCCCCAGGGCCGGCAACTACTGAACGAAATCTCGAAAGACACGCACTGATGGCGACCAAGAAACCCAAGGGCCTGGGACGCGGCCTCGAAGCGCTGCTCGGCCCGACGGCCGCGCCGTCCGCCGACCCCACCGGCGCCGACGAGGGCGCGGCCGCGCAGAATCCGAACACGCTGATGCTCGACGAGATGGTGGCGGGTGTCTACCAGCCGCGCACCCGCATGGACGAAGGCGCTCTGTACGAACTGGCCGAGAGCATCAAGGCGCAGGGCATCATGCAGCCGATCCTGGTGCGCCGGCTCGATGCCGAATCGGCCGCCGCCAAGAACGCCGAGTACGAAATCATCGCGGGCGAGCGCCGCTTCCGCGCTGCCCGGCTCGCGGGCCTGGACCGCGTGCCGGTGCTGGTGCGCGATGTGCCCAACGAGGCCGCGGCGGCCATGTCGCTGATCGAGAACATCCAGCGCGAAGACCTCAATCCGCTCGAAGAAGCCCAAGGCCTGCAACGCCTGGTCTCAGAGTTTGGGCTCACTCACGAAGCTGCCGCACAGGCCGTGGGCCGGTCGCGCAGCGCGGCCAGCAACCTGCTGCGCCTGCTGAACCTGGCCGAGCCGGCGCAGCAGATGCTGATGGCGGGCGACATCGACATGGGCCATGCCCGCGCGCTGCTCTCGCTCGACCGCGGCACGCAGATCACCGCCGCCAACCAGATTGCGGCCAAGAAGATGTCGGTGCGCGAAGCCGAGGCGCTGGTGAAAAGGCTGGCGGCCGAGTTCACCCTCACGCCGTCTCGCCGCAGCAACGATGGCGAGAAATCGCGCGACCTGCAGCGCGTGGAAGAGGAACTGGCCGACCTGCTGACCGCCGAAGTCGAGGTCCGCATCAAGAAGCGCAGCAAGCGCGGCGGCAAGGTGGAGGAGAGCGGCGAGCTGGCCATCCACTTCGGCTCCATCGAGGCGCTCAACGGGCTGATCGAGCGCATCCGCCGAACGGCCTAGGCGCGGAGGCGTCCAGTCGGACATTCGCGTGATTGATTCTTGCAATCTTTTACGCGTATCCTCGCCGCTGACGTTTCAACACCAGATCTCGAGGAGAGGGAGTTCATCATGAAGTTCAGGACAAAGTTTTCGTTCGCGGCCGTGGCCGTGGGCGCTCTGCTGCTGACCGGTTGCGTGACCACCGACATGCAGATGGGCAGCCAGTCGGCCAAGACCATGGCCACGGGCAGCGCGGCAGGCTCCGCCACCGCCGGCGAAAGCAGCCAGCTCGAGCGCTGCGAATCGCCGCTCGGTACCGTCTCGCTGATCGAGAACGTCAATGCCGGTTGGTACACCATTCTCACGGGCGAATACCGCCTGCCGCCCACGGCCAACCTGCTGCGCCTGCTGGTGCAGCAGTCGAACTGCTTCGTGGTGGTCGAGCGCGGCGCGGCCGGCATGAACGCGATGACGCGCGAGCGCGCGCTCATGCAGTCGGGCGAAATGCGCGGCGGCAGCAACTTCGGCCGCGGCCAGATGGTGGCGTCCGACTACGGCCTGTCGCCCGAGATCGTGTTCAGCAACAGCGATGCCGGCGGCATCGGCGGCGCGCTGGGCGGACTGGTGGGCGGCGGCCGTGGCCGCGCCCTGGCGGCCGTCGGCGGCAGCTTGCAGACCAAGGAAGCCAGCGCGCTCCTGACGCTCATCGACAACCGCTCGGGAGTGCAGGTCGCGGCCTCGGAAGGCAGCGCCTCCAAGACCGATTTCGGCGCCTTCGGTGCCCTCGCCGGCCGCAGTGCCGGTGGCGGCCTCGGCGGCTACACCAACACGGCGCAAGGCAAGGTGATTGCCGCGGCCTTCATGGACGCCTTCAACCAGATGGTGCGTTCGCTGCGCAGCTACAAGGCGCAGACGGTGCGCGGCCAGGGCCTGGGGGGCGGCGGCCGACTGGGCGTGGATGGCGGCGCGGCGCCGTCGCAGACCTACGTGCCGGCCGAGCAGCCGGCGCCCACGCGCCGCCGCAAGTAGGCCGCAGGGCGCACGCCCAGCAACAGAAAAGCCCGGGGCTCTTGCGAGCCGCCGGGCTTTTTCACGGGCGCTTTCGAAGGATCAGAGCGCGAAGATCTTCCCGGGATTCATGATGTTCTTCGGGTCGAGCGCGCGCTTGATCGTGCGCATCATGTCGATCGCACCCACGCCTGCTTCCGTCACCAGGAAGTCCATCTTGTGCAGCCCCACGCCGTGCTCGCCGGTGCAGGTGCCCTCGAGTGCCAGCGCGCGGCTCACGAGCGAATGGTTCAGTTCCTCGGCCTTCACGCGCTCTTCGGGAATGTTCGGGTCGAGCAGATAGCCGAAGTGGAAATTGCCGTCGCCCACGTGGCCGACCAGGAAGTAGGGGATGCCGCTGGCATCGGCCTCGGCCACGGAGTCGAGCAGGCAGTCGGCCAGGCGCGAGATGGGCACGCAGGTATCGGTCGAGATCACGCGGCAGCCGGGGCGCGACTGCACGGCCGCAAAGTAGGCGTTGTGCCGGGCGGTCCACAGGCGCGTGCGCTCTTCGGGCGTGCTGGCCCATTCGAAGGCATTGCCGCCGTGGCCGCTCGCGAGCTCCTGCACCGTCTCGGCCTGTTCCTTCACGCCGGCCGGCGAGCCGTGGAATTCCATCAGCAGCATCGGCTCTTCGCGCAGGTTCAGCTTGGCGTAGGTGTTGACCATGCGCACCGTGTTCACGTCGATCAGCTCCACGCGCGCGATCGGCACGCCCAGCTGGATGGTCTCGATGGTGGTGCGCACCGCGGCCTCGATGCTCGGGAACGAGCAGATCGCGGCCGATACCGCCTCGGGCAGAGGATAGATGCGCAGCGTGATCTCGGTCACCACGCCCAGCGTGCCTTCGCTGCCCACCATGAGGCGTGTGAGGTCGTAGCCGGCGGACGACTTCTTCGCGCGCGTGCCGGTGCGGATGACATCGCCGCCGGCTGTGACCACTTCGAGCGCCAGCACGTTCTCGCGCATGGTGCCGTAGCGCACCGCGTTCGTGCCGCTCGCGCGCGTGGCGGTCATGCCGCCGATGGAGGCGTCCGCGCCCGGATCGATCGGAAAGAACAGGCCCGTGCTCTTGATCTCGTCATTGAGCTGCTTGCGCGTGACGCCGGGCTGCACGGTGACGGTGAGGTCGTCGGCATTGACCGACAGCACCTTGTTCATGCGCGAGACGTCAATGCTGATGCCGCCCTGTACCGCGAGCAGGTGGCCTTCGAGCGATGAGCCGACGCCGAAGGGGATGACCGGCACGCTGTGCTCGCTTGCGAGCTTCACCGCATCGGCCACGTCCTGCGTGCTTTCGGCAAACACCACGGCCGACGGCGGCGGCGCGTCGAACGAGGACTCGTCGCGGCCATGCTGCGTGCGCACGGCCATGGCCGTGGAACAGTTGCTGCCGAAGCGCGCTTTCAGGCCCTCGATCAGGCTGTCGGGCACGTCGCGCAGATGAAGCTCCGGCATCAGGTGCGAGGTTTGGGTCGGGGCGTTCATCGGGCGTCTCCTGGTCGTGAAAGGGGAGCGGGGGCTCTGTCCGGCCATTTTACGGAGCGAGCACCATAATGCGCTTCGGAAAAGCCATGAACCCTACGACCCTCGCTGCGCTCGCCGCATTCCCTTCGCAGCTCGAAGCCCACTACGCGGCCATTCCCGACGCGTTCCGGCATTGGGCGCCGCCCTCGTGGGAGGGCGTGCCCAGCGAGGCTTTCACGGCCATCGAGCAGCTCTGCCATGTGCGCGATATCGAGGTCGAGGGCTATCACGTGCGCTTTCGCCGCACGCTGGAAGAAAGCCATCCGACGCTGGCCTCGATCGACAGCGAACCGCTCGCCATTGCGCGCGCCTATGGCATGGCCGACGCGGCAAAGGTGCTGGCTGAATTCCGCATCGCGCGTGCCCGGACCATGGAAATCGTCTCGAACCTGACGGAGGTGCAACTTGCGCGCACGGCCGTGTTCGAAGGCTATGGGCCGCTCACGATGCGCAGCCTTGTCCACTACCTCTGCAGCCACGACCAGCAGCATCTGGCGGGCCTGCAATGGCTGGCCGGCAAGATCGATGCGTCGAAGGCCGCGGTCGCCGCATAAACCAGGAGCAGCCACCATGGGCAACCGACTTTCGCAGATCGCCACCCGCACCGGCGACGACGGCACCACCGGCCTCGGCGACAACACCCGCGTGCCCAAGGACCACCTGCGCGTGCACGCGATGGGCGACGTGGACGAGCTCAACTCGCAGATCGGCCTCTTGCTGTGCGAGCCCCTGCCGGAGCCCGTGCGCGAATTGCTGGTCGACGTGCAGCACCAGCTCTTCAACCTGGGCGGCGAGCTTTCGATGCCGGGCTACACGCTGCTGAAGGCCGACGCGCTGCTGCAGCTGGACAACGCACTGGCCGAGCACAACGCGGCCTTGCCGCGCCTGGCCGAATTCATCCTCCCCGCGGGCACGCGCGCGGCCTCGCTCGCGCATGTGTGCCGCACGGTGGCGCGGCGGGCGGAGCGCGCGGTGGTGGCGCTCGGCGCGACGGCCGAACTCAACGATGCGCCGCGCCAATATCTCAACCGGCTCAGCGACCTGCTCTTCGTGCTCGCGCGCGTGCTCAACCGGATGAACGGCGGCGACGACGTCTACTGGAAGAGCGAACGCATGGCACGCGCCGCAGCGGCAGACGCAGCCGAGCCCAACGACGAAGAAGGAAGCCCATCATGACGACGAAGAAAATGCCTGCCCGTGCATTCGCACTGGCTGCGACAAGCGCCGCACTCCTGCTGCTGTCTGCCGCTGCTGTTCACGCGCAGAGCGCCGACAGTCCGCCCACGGCGCAACCGGCGCATACGCTCAAGCCGCCGCCGCGTGACAGCAAGGTCGTGAACAGCGTGCAGCGCGGCACCAACGCCGCCGGCCGCGGCATCGACCGCGCCGAGGACGCGACGCGGCGCGGCGTCAACAATGTTTCGGAAAAAGCCAGCCGGCCGGTGCGCAGGGTGGGCGAAGCCTTCGGACGCAAGCTCGCGCCGGGTTCGAGCGGCCGCACCGCGCCGCCGCCTGTGGGGCCGCAGGGCAGCGCGCCCTGAGCGAGAGCCGCCGCGGCGAGGCAGGCCAACCGGAATGGCAAGAAACATAGAGATCAAGGCCCGCATCGACAGCGTGGAACGCGTGGCATCCATCGCCGCGAAGCTCGCCGATTCAGGCCCCATTGAAATCGCGCAGGACGACACCTTCTTCCGCTGCGAAAACAGCGCCGACCGCCTCAAGCTGCGCATTTTCGCGCCCGACCGCGCCGAGCTGATCTTCTATCGCCGCGCCAACAGCAGCGGCCCGAAGGAATCGTTCTATCTGATCTCGCCCACCACCACGCCCGATGCGCTGCGCGAATCGCTCACGCTCGCCTGGGGCCAGGCCGGCCGCGTGCGCAAGCAGCGCCGGCTTTTCATCGTGGGCCGAACGCGCGTGCACCTCGACCGCGTGGAAGGGCTGGGCGAGTTCCTCGAACTCGAGGTGGTGCTGAGAGAAGGCGAGTCCGCCGAGGCTGGCACGGCCGAAGCGCATGCGCTCATGGCGCAACTGGGCATTGCGTCCGGGCAGCTCGTGCAGGGTGCCTACGTCGACCTGCTGCAGGCCGCCTGAGCCTTGCGGTCCTCAGCGCCAGCCCGCGGCCTTGAACTGGTCGGCGAGCTGCTGCGCAACACGGGCATAGCCTTCGGCATTGGCATGGATGCGATCGGAGCGCAGCGATGCGTCCGACAGCACGCTCGAATACACATTGGGCACAAGCAGCGCCTGCCCTGACTTCGCCACCTCCTCGTAGAACGACGCATCGCTCAGCGACCCGACAGCCGCGCGCATCGCGTCGGGCGAAGGCGTGGCCAGCAGCGCGACGTGCGGCGTGTGCGCGCGCGCCTGGCTGACAAGGGCCGCGAGGTTGTCGCGCGTGGCCGCGGGCGGCACGCCGCGCAGCATGTCGTTGCCGCCGATGCCGATCAGGACCGCGTCGTAGCTGGCGGCGGCCAGCAGCGGCGGCAGGCGCTCCAGCGCGCCGGCCGAGGTGTCGCCATTGAGGCCCGCGTTCTCGATCTGCCAGCCCGTGAGCTCGCCGAGTTTCACGGGCCAGGCGGCCTCGGGCGGCGCGCCGTAGCCGAAGGTCAGGCTGTCGCCCAGTGCGAGCACGCGGGCGTCGGCTTTCAGTGCGGCAGCGGAGGGCTTGCGCTTGCCGCAGGCGGCCAGCACGGCGCTTGCAGGCAGGCCGGCCAGCAGGTGGAGGAGGTGTCGTCGCTTCATGCTGCGCGCGAGCTTAAACGCAGTCCAGGAATCGCCTGCCTGCGCCTTCGCTCAATCGGAACGCTTGAAGAAGCGGTACAGGCCCGCGACCAACATGACGGCGCCCAGGAGAGCACCGGCGGTCTGACCGCCTTGATAGCCGCCGATTCCGGCAGGCGGCCCCGACATGAGCCACTTCAGGAGCATGCCCCCGCCCCACACGATGCCGATGGCACCAATGATCTTGTCACGCATGTTGATGAATGGCGCCTCCACGCCTCTGCTGCTTTGCAGGCCCATTGTCGCCAGAGCCCCGGGCCGGGCGCAAATCGGTACCGCGAAACCCGGCTTGAAGGACAACGCGCCGCCGCGATACCAGCACTTACCTGATTTCACCTGACCGCGACCTGATGCGTGCAGGGCGGACACAAGCGCCACTGACAATGGACTCGTCATCAACACGAAGGAGTTCCAGATGATCATCAAGTCAAAGAGCATGGCCGTCGCTGCTGCGGCGCTCGCGATGTGCATGGCAGCGGGAAGTGCCTTCGCACAGGACCGGGGCCACGATCGCGATCATGACCGCGGCAACGATCGAGGCAACGGCCGCTACGAACAGCAGGACCGCCGGTTCGACCGGCACGACGACGATCGTCGCGGCGACCGCTACGGGCGCCAGGACTATCGGCCGGGCCGGCAGTTCGACCGCGCCGGCTACCCCCAGCCGCACGCGGAGTGGCGTCGCGGCGGGCGCGTGCCCCATGAATACCGTGGCCGCAACTACGTGGTGAACGATTGGCGCGCCTACCGCCTGCAGCAGCCGCCGCGCGGCTACCAGTGGGTGGGCGTGGGCGGCGACTACGTGCTCGCGGCCATTGCGACCGGCGTGATCGCGCAGATCATCGTGGGCAGCCAGTAACCAGCCGGGCGCGCAGGCTGCTGCGCACCGGACATTTCAAGACCGCCGCGGGGCTTCCTGCGGCGGTCTTTTGCTTTGTCGGGCGCGAGGCTCTCAGGCCACCACCGTGGGCAGCGACTGGGCGCAGACATTGCGCCCGGTGATGGTGAGCCGCAGGCCGCCGCCGTGCCATTCGAGCCAGTTCAGGCTCACGTAGGCCTCGATGTCGCTGTCGTCGATGCGGTCCGCCTGGCGGCTCTGCAGCAGCTCCACCGTGGCGGGCAATGCCCGCCTCAGCCGCTCGCGCCGTTCGGCGGCATCGGCGGCCTTCAGGGCGGCCCTTGTTTTCTGTTGCTGCTGCGGGGTCGATGCCATTGCTGATCCGTTCCGGGAAGCCAAGGAATTAACCCGAATGTACGCCCCCTGTGTGAAGCGGCGCGCATCTTTTTAAAACCTGTTGCTGCAGGCGCCGAAGACGTTGCGCGGGCCCTAGATTTCGTAGTGCGATCCCTTCGCTTCATCGCCCAGAGCCTTTTCGACGACCGCGCGCGTCAGCGTGGGTGCGAACGACTCGATGAAGGCGTAGACGTACTTGCGCAGGTAGTTGCCGCGGCGAACCGCGAGCTTGGTCATGTTGATGCCGAAGAGCCGGCCCGCATCGAGCGCGCGCAGCTGCGTGTCGCGCTCCGTCTCGTAGGCCACGCCGGCCACGATGCCCACGCCCATGCCCAGCTGAACGTAGGTCTTGATCACGTCGGCATCCATCGCGGCCAGCACGATGTTGGGTTCGAGCCCGTGCTGCGCAAAGGCCTCGTCGATGCGCGAGCGGCCGGTGAAGCCGGTGTCGTAGGTGATCAGCGGATGGCGCGTGAGCGCCTCGAGCGTCAGCGGCGCATCGAGCAGCGCGTGGCCCGGCGGCACGATCACCGAATGCGTCCAGCGGTAGCAGGGCAGGGCCACCAGCTGGGGATAGTCGCCCAGCGCCTCCGTTGCAATGCCCACGTCGGCCTCGCCGTCGATCAGCATCTGCGCGATCTGCCTGGGCGAACCCTGGTGCAGGTGCAGCTTCACGTTGGGAAACTGCGCGCGGAATTCCTGCACCGCCACTGGCATCGCATAGCGCGCCTGCGAATGCGTGGCCGCCACCGAGAGCAGGCCGCTTTGCTGCGCCACGAACTCCTGCCCGGCATGGCGCAGGTTGCTGCTCTCCATCAGCATGCGCTCGATGATCGGCAGCACGTGGCCGCCCGGCTCCGTGAGCCCGGTGAGCCGCTTGCCGGCGCGCACGAAGAGTTCGATGCCGAGCTCTTCCTCCAGCTCGCGGATCTGCCGGCTCACGCCCGGCTGGGAGGTGTGGAGGGTATGGGCGACTTCGGTCAGGTTGAAGCCGCAACGAACGGCCTCGCGTACCGAGCGCAGTTGTTGGAAGTTCATCTGGCGCGGAGAAGATCGGGAGGAGAAGGCACAGGCCCGCGGCGGGCCGAGCGGCGATTCTCGGCACAAGTGCTCATGCGGGGAACGATGCGTTTGTTGGTTTCACATGAGCAAAACATCTGTGCCGGCCTGCTGCCGATGCCGCGGCCAGCGAGTTTGCAATTTCGCACGACTGTGCTAAAGTTGCCGGCATGGACGCCAAGACCCAGAAAAGCGAACTCACCCGCGCCGCCATCGTCGGCGCGGCAATGGACCTTGCGCTGGCCGAAGGCCTGGAGGCCATCACGCTGCAGGCCGTGGCCAGCCGCTTGGCGCTCTCCAAGAGCGGCGTGTTCTCGCGCGTGGGCTCGCGCGAAGCGCTGCAGAAGGCGGTGATCGAGGAATACGGCCGCCGCTTCCTGGCCGACGTGTTCGTGCCGGCCATGCAAAAGCCCAAGGGCCTGGCGCGCCTCAACGACATCGTCGGGCGCTGGATTGCCCGCACCCGCGACATCGAGGCCGAAACCGGCTGCATCTACATGGCGGGCGCCTTCGAATACGACGACCGCGAAGGCGAGCTGCGCGACCTGCTGTTCGGCGAGATCACGCGCTGGCGCGCCGCGCTGCGCCGCACGGTGCTCCAGGCGGTGGAAACCGGCGAGCTGCGGCCCGACACCGACCCGGCGCAGCTGGTCAGCGAACTGAACGGCCTCATCATGGGCCTGCTGCACGACGCGCGCTTCCTGCGCGACCCCCAAGCCGCCGATCGCGCCACGCAGACCTGGCAGCGGCTTCTTTCGAGCTACCGCGCCTGAGCCACGGCACAGGCCATTTCGTTCCGTCTTTCTTTGTCTTAATTTCGCACGATCGTGCGATAAAAGGAGAAACACCATGCTGATCATCGCCCTCTGTCTTGCCGTCTATGTGGTCGCCATCGGCGCCGACGCCACCCGCGATGCGCTGCGCAGCCTGCCGCGCAGCAATGAGGACTGGGTCTGGTACTGAACGACCGTACGCAGGAGCCCATTGCATGACGAGCACCACCACCTCCGCGGCCACGCACGCCGCCCAGTCCAACTACTACCGCCCGGGCCGCCTGATGCGCGCACTGCGCTTCGGCCTGACCGCCTCGCAGCGCCTGTGGCCCGGGCTGGGCGTGCGTGCGGCCTACCGCGTGTTCGGCACGCCGCTGCCGCCCAAGTGGCTCTACCGCGGCCAGGGGCCCGGGGCCGACTGGCGGCGCGAAGGCTGGGCCTTCGAGAATGCCGGCATCGGCCTCTATCACCTGGCCGCGCAGGACTCAGGTGCGGAATCGGCGCCCGTCGTGCTGCTGGTGCACGGCTGGGGCGGGCATGCGGGGCAGATGCTGGCGCTCGCGCAGGCGCTGGCCGATGCGGGCCTGCGGCCGGTGCTGCTCGAACTGCCGGCCCATGGCCGCAGCGCGGGCACGACGAGCAACTCGCCGCAGTTCGCGCGCGCCATCGCGTATGTGGTTGCCAGGCTCGCGGCCGACGGCCATGCGCTGCGCGCGGTGGCTGCCCATTCGCTGGGAGCCAACGCGCTGGCGCTGGCGGCCGCGCAGGGCCTGCAGGCCGAGCGGATGGTGCTGCTCGCGCCGCCGGCGTCGCCGCGCGAATACACGCGCTATTTCGCGCACACCTTCGGGCTCAGCGAGGCGACGCGCCAGGCCATGCAGCGGCGGTTCGAGGCGCGCGAAGGCGTCCTGATGGCGCAACTGGAGCCGGCGGCCGTCGGTCCGCGCATCGCGCAGCCGACGCTGATCGTGCATGACCGCGACGACCGGGTGAACCGCTTTGCGGATGCCGAGGCCTATCGAGACGCGATCAGCGGAGCGCGGCTGGTGGCCACGCAGGGACTGGGGCACCGCCGCATCCTCAAGGAGGAGGACGTGGTCCGCCAGGTGGTGCGCTTCGTGGCGCAGCCCTGAGCGGTGGGCGGGCGTGGGGGGCAATGCCGCCCGCGCCGCGTTCTTTCTTTTTCAGCGCGCCGGCGAGGGTGCCGGGTCGGGCAGCTCGATCTTGATGTCGAGCACTTCGAGGTCGTCCTGTTTTTCCAGGTGAACCTTGATGTCATCGGCATTGATCTTCACGTACTTGGAGATCACCGCCATCAGCTCGCGCTGCAGGTCGGGCAGGTAGTCGGGGCGTTTCTTGCCGCTGAGGCTGGACCGCTCGTGCGCGAGGATGATCTGCAGCCGCTCCTTGGCGACGCTGGCCGTCTTCTTCTTTTCGCCGAGCAGGAACGAGAAAAAGGACATGGCCTACTTGCCTCCGAAAATTCGCTTGAAGAAGCCCGGCTTTTCGGCGTCGACGAAGCGCATCGGGCGGTCCTCGCCCAGGAAGCGCGCCACCACGTCGCTGTAGGCCTTGGCCACGTCGGTTTCCTTGTCGTGGATGGCGGGCACGCCCTGGTTGGAGGCCTGCAGCACGCTCTCCGACTCGGGAATGACGCCGATCAGCTTGATGCGCAGGATGTCCTGGATGTCCTCCAGAGAGAGCATCTGGCCGCCGGCCACGCGGTTGGGGTTGTAGCGGGTGATCAGCAGGTGCTCCTTGATGGGGTCGCCGCCTTCCTTCGCCCGCTTGGTCTTGCTGCTGAGCATGCCCAGGATGCGGTCGGAGTCGCGCACCGAGGATACCTCGGGGTTGGTCACCACGAGCGCCTCGTCGGCAAAGTGCATGGCCATCATCGCGCCGGTCTCGATGCCGGCGGGCGAATCGCAGACGATGTAGTCGAAGTCCATCGCGGCCAGGTCGGTCAGCACCTTTTCGACGCCCTCCTGCGTGAGCGCTTCCTTGTCGCGCGTCTGCGAGGCCGCGAGCACGAACAGGTTGTCGCACTGCTTGTCCTTGATGAGCGCCTGGCTCAGGTTGGCCTCGCCCTGGATCACGTTGATCAGGTCGTACACCACGCGGCGTTCGCAGCCCATGATGAGGTCGAGGTTGCGCAGGCCCACGTCGAAGTCGATCACCGCCGTCTTCTTGCCCGCGAGCGCGAGGCCCGACGCGAAGCTGGCGCTCGTCGTGGTCTTGCCGACGCCGCCCTTGCCTGAGGTCACCACCACAATTTTGGCCATGGCCATTCCTTCTTGTTTCGATTCGGTTGTTGGTTGTCGGATGCGGCGCGGCCCGTCAGGGAATCGCGTCGATCATTAGCTTCTTGCCATCGAGGCGTATCTGGGCCGGCTTGCCGAGCACCGGGTCGGGCAGCGGCACTTCGTTGGTGCGATAGATGCCCGCGATGGCCACGAGCTGCGCTTCCATGCAGGTCGAGAAGATGCGCGCCTCGGTATTGCCGCGCGCGCCGGCAATGGCCTTGCCCCGCAGCGGTGCGTAGACGTGCACGTTGCCGTCGGCAATGACCTCGGCGCCGAAGCTCACCACCGCGGTCACCACCACGTCGCCGCCGCGGGCGTAGACCTGCTGGCCCGAACGCAGCGGCTTGTCGATCAGCAGGGTGCCGTTGGCCGGCACCGGCACTTCGCGCACGATCTGCGGTGCTTCGCTGGCGGGCGCCGGCGAAGCGGCCGGCGGTGCCGGGGAGCGCGGCGCGGGTGCCACCGGCATGGCCGTGAGCGACAGGCCGGCGGCGCGCGCCGCCGCATTCTGGGCGTTGTTGCCCCCGCGCACCGCAATCGGCTGCGTCTGGTGGCGCGCCAGCAGGCCGCGCAGCGCCGCGAAGTCGAGCGCCGGGGGTTCCTCGCCGCCTTCCTCGTCCGGCTGCAGCTGCGAGAGGTCGATGACCACCGGCTCCTGCTCGAAGAAATCGGGCGAGTCGGCCAGCTGCGCGTCGAGGGCCTCGGCCAGCACGGCCAGGTCGGCCGTCTTGAGGATCACTGCGATCAGCGGCAGCGTGGCGCTCTTGAATTCGAAAACCGCCTTGGTGCGCGCGGCGGAGACATCGGCCATTGGAAAACGTCGGTGCGAAAAGCGTTGAAGTCTAACGGGCGCGGGCTTCCGGCCAGTGACCGGGGCCCGCTTCAAGCACCTCGGACAACATTTCTTGCACGAGGTTTCACTTTGCAAGGCCTCAGGCGTTGCGCGTCCGGCCCAGAAGCGCGTAGAGGATGATGGCGCCGAAAGTCGCGGTGCCGATGCCGCCCAATGCGAAGTCGCCGAACTTCAGCGTGAAGTCGCCGGTGCCGATGATCAGCGTGATGGCGGCCACGATCAGGTTCTTGTTCTGCGAGAAGTCGACCTTGTTGTCGACCCAGATCTTGGCGCCCGCAATGGCGATGAGCCCGAACACCACGATGCTCACGCCGCCCATCACCGGCAGCGGAATGGCCTGGATCAGCGCGCCGAACTTGGGGCTGAAGCCCAGCACCAGCGCGATGAGCGCGGCCACCACGAACACCGCCGTCGAGTAGATGCGCGTGGCCGCCATCACGCCGATGTTCTCGGCATAGGTGGTCACGCCGGTGCCGCCCGAGGCGCCGCTCACCACGGTGGCGATGCCGTCGCCGATGAAGGCGCGGCCGATGTAGGGGTCGAGGTTGCGGCCGGTCATGGCCGTGACCGCCTTCAGGTGGCCGAGGTTCTCGGCCACCAGAATGATGGCCACGGGCGCGATCAGCAGCATGGCGTTGGCCGTGAACACCGGGGCGGTGAAGGTCGGCATGCCGAACCAGGCGGCGTTGGCGATGCCGCCCAGGTCCACCGGCTTGCCCAGGCCCATGCCGTTGGTCAGCGCCGCATAGACCAGCGTGGCCAGGATCAGCCCGACCAGGATCAGCAGCCGCTGCAGCATGCCGCGTGTGAACACCGCCACCAGCCCCACGCAGAGGAAGGTGACGGCCTGCATCCACGAATCGAAATTGCTGGCCGCCATGTTCTTGATCGGCACGCCCGCCAGGTTGAGCCCGATCACCGCCACCACGGCGCCCGTGACCACCGGCGGCATGAAGCGCTCGATCCAGCCGGTGCCGATCGCCTGCACGAGGGCGCCGATCAGGATGTAGACCACCCCGCAGGCCACGATGCCGCCGAGCGCCACCGCGATGTTGGCGTTGGGACCCTTGCCCGCGTAGCCGCTGGCCGCGATCACCACGCCGATGAACGCGAAGCTCGAGCCCAGGTAGCTGGGCACCTTGCCCCCCGTCACCAGGAAGAAGATCAGCGTGCCGATGCCGCTCATCAGGATCGCGATGTTGGGATTGAAGCCCATCAGGATGGGCGCCAGCACCGTGGCGCCGAACATCGCGATCACGTGCTGCACGCCCATCGCGCCGGTCTGCAGCCAGGGCAGGCGTTCGTCGGGCGCGACCACGCGGCCCTCGGTGGCGGCGACTTCGCGCCAACTGAACAGGTTGCTCATGAGTGGTGATCTCCTCGGTAGTTATTGATGTTCCTGGGGGGCTTCTCTCGGCCCGCCGCCGCCCGCGTGCCGGGCGGGTTTCCTGCCCTAGCGCGGCGCCAGCACCGCCATTGTGATGCGCGAGACGCAGGTCAATTCGCCCGCGTCGTTGGTCATGTCGATCTGCCACACCTGGGTGGTGCGCCCGCGGTGCACCGGCCGCGCGGTGCCCGTGACCCAGCCGCTCGTGGCCGAGCGGATGTGGTTGGCGTTGATGTCCAGGCCCACGGCCCGGTCGCCCTCGGGGGCCGAGTAGTGCGCGCCGCAGGAGCCCAGCGTCTCGGCCAGCACCACCGACACGCCGCCGTGCAGGATGCCGTAGGGCTGGCGGGTGCGCTCGTCCACCGGCACGCGGGCGCGGATGAAGTCGTCGCCCACCTCCAGGAATTCCATGCCCAGCGTGGACACGGCGGTGCCGATGTGGTTGCGGGTCAGTTCCTCGACAGAGATGTCTTTTTTCCAGATACGCATTCGGTTTCTCCGGTGCAGGGTTTGGGAAACTATAGCGACGGGGGCTGACAACGGCAGTCGCCTTTGCGTGCTAAGTTGGCCGGATGAAACGCCCTGTCCGCCGTTGGCTCATCGGCATTGCCGCGGTCCTGCTGCTGGGTGCCGGCGCGCTGGTGTGGGTGGCGAGCACCCGCCTGCCCAGCGACGAGGAAGTGGCCGCGCGCATTGCCGAAGGTTTCGAGAAGCGCTTCGGCGTGGGCCTGAAGATCGGCGGTGCGCACTGGGCGCTGTGGCCCAGCCCCGTGCTGGTGCTGTCCGACCTGGCCACCGAGCAGCCGCGCCCCGTCACGCTGCGCCGCATCACGGTGCAGCTCAAGCTGCGGGAGCTGCTGCGCCGGGTCGTCGCGATCGACGAGGTCGAGATCGAAAGCCTGGTGCTGCCGCGCGAGTCGGTGCGCGCGTTCCGCGGCAAGGGCCCCAAGCCGAAGGAGGGCGGCCACATCGTCGCGCTGCCCGCGCCCTGGACGCTGGCGCCCGTTCCGCTCGAAAAGCTGCGCTGGCGCGACCTGAGCTGGATCGACCGGCGCGGCATTGCGCTGGCCTATGACGGCGAAATCAGCTTCGACGCCGGCTGGCGGCCGCGCCAGGCGCGAATCGAGCGTGCCGGCGTGTCGCCGCCCGCCCGGCTGCGGCTGGACCGCGCCGCCGGACAGGACCGGTGGCGCACCCGCATCGACATCGGCGGCGGCACGGCGAACGGCGTGGCCTGGTTCGAGACCCTGCCCGGCGACCTGCTGCGCGTGTCGGCCGAGCTCGAGCCGCGGCAGGTGGACATCGAGGGCATGGTGCAGGCCTTCGGCCGGCGCAGCGCCGTCGCCGGCAAGGTTTCGGGCCAGTCCGCGCTGGTGGCCGAGGCCGGCGAAGTGGGCGCGCTGCTGCGCAGCCTGCGCACCCGCACCACCTTCTCGGTCCAGCCCGCCACGCTCACGCGGCTGGATCTGGCCAAGGCCGTGACCACCGCCGGCATCAGCCGCGGCGGCACCACGCCGCTCGACGAGCTCACCGGCGTGCTCGACACGCAGGGTACCGAAGACGGCGTCGTGATGCGCTACACCGGGCTCAAGGCGCGTTCGGGTGTGCTCACGGCCAGCGGCAGCCTGCGGCTGTTCAACCGCAAGCTGGACGGCGAGATCGCGGTCGACCTGGTCGACGGCGTGGTCGGCATGCCGCTGAAGATCGGCGGGACCATGAGCGAGCCCGAGGTGTCGCTGACCGGCGGTGCGCTGGCCGGTGCGGCGGTCGGCACCGCGCTGCTGCCGGGCGTGGGCACGGCCATCGGCGCGCGCGCGGGGCAGCAGATCGAAAGGCTTTTCGGCGAGGAAGAGCCCGTGAAGAAGGCAGCGCCGGCGGCTCGCAGGAAAGGCCCTCGGGTTTCCCCCTGACCGGTGCCGGCGGGGCCTGCGACTGAAGGTCGTTGAAGCCGCGCTGCGCACCTCGAGGCATCAACCGAAGGCCTTGATGACGGCCGGCACCGTCAGCACCGCTGTGTAGTAGCCCATGAACTGCACGCCGGTGTTGAAGCCGATGGCGCGCGACAGCAGGCCCCCGAGCAGGCCCATCGTGAGGATCACCAGCAAGCCGAGCAGCTGCCCTTCCCATACGCTGATCACCACGATCAGGCCGACGAAGGTCGCGATGATGGCCTCGTGGCTCACCTTGCGCGAGACGAAGAGTGCCGCGCGGCGCGCGAAGTTCATCGTGAACGGATAGGCCACCAGCGCCGCGAGCATCACCGCCAGCATGCCGTAGCCCAGGAACTCCCAGTGGTTCAGCAGGTTGTGCAGGTTGTGGGTCTGGCCCGTGGCCGAATCGATGGTGAACACCGGCGGCGCATTGAAGAGCGGCGCGGCCGGGCCGGCCGCCACCGGGCTCAGCGGCAGGCCGATGGCGATCAGCGGAATCAGCGCCTCGGCGATGTAGGTGGCCTCGGTCACGCCGTTGCGCGCGGCCAGCGTGGTGGTCAGCCGGTGGTAGGCGTGCTTGATGCGCGAACCCACCAGCTCGCCCAGCACCACCGTCATTGCGACCGGGCTGAACACGAAGGTGGCGCTGGAGATCGCGGCGGTCGCAACGGTCCACTTCACCTGTCCGCGGTCGAGCACCTTGAACGGGTTCGGAAAGTAGCCTGACCAGCCTTTCACGTCCGGCGCGAGCGAGAAGGTACGGACCTTCTCGCGCTTCATGCGCGCACGGGCCGCGGGAGAAATCACCGAGAACAAATCGGCCACCAGCGGCCCGATGGCGATGCCCAGGAAGTAGCTGATGCTGAGCTTCACGCCGTACTTGCCGGTGAGCGCCTGCAGCGCCACGATCACCATCACGAACGGCACCAGCGTGGCCACCGAGGCCCAGCGCCCGCTCGAGAAATACGCAATGGCCACGGCCGCCACCACGAAGATCCAGGGCGCCGCCTTGGTGATGGCCGCACCATAGGGCGCGAGCAGCACCGCGAACAGCACGGCCAGCGGCACGGCGAGGAAGGCCGCGATGATCGCGCCCGACACCATCTTGCGCAACGCGATGTGCGGCACGCCGAGGTTGCGCAGCACGTTCGCGTCCTGCAGCAGCGGTGTCGCCATGGTGTCGCCCGGGATGCCCAGCAGCGCGGTGGGCACCGCGTGCGTCATGTGCTTGGCCACGGCCGCTGCGAGAAAGAAGGTGAACACGCCTTCGGGCGGCACGCCGAGCAGCACCACCAGCAGCGTGAGCGGCGCGAGCGTGGTGGTTTCGTCGGTGCCCGAGACGAGGCCGATGGCCGCGAAAACAATGGCCCCCACGAGGCCCATGCCGGTGGCAACGAGGATCTGGTCGAGGAGTGCGGCGTCGATCACGGTGCGGCTCCTCCGGCGCTGCGTGCGCTGGGCTTGTACGACGCGAACAGGTCGTAGATCTCCAGTTCCTTCATCTCGCGCACCACGGACGGCGGCAGGTCGTCCACCGAGCCCAGGTCGCCATGCTCGCCGGCCAGTTCGGCCAGCACTTCTTCGCGCCAGCGCGGATCGGCCTCGGTGCCTTCCACCACTTCGCGCTTCGGCGTGAAGAGCTTCGCGCAGACCAGGCCCGACACCACGCAGCCGCCGAGGCCGGCGAGCATGGCGTAGGCGCGTGCCAGCTCGGGTGTGCTCACGGCGCTCGCGAGCACGCGGCTGGCCACGAGATAACCCGTGAGGCTCACCGCGACGCCGATGACGATCGACCACGCGAGGTGGCCCAGGTCGGCCGTGTCGCCCCATATCTCCACCAGCCGCCATCTGGCGCGCGTTGCACTGTCTGCGTTCATTTGCGATGTCTCCGTCTTGGTGATGTGACGGCCACTTCCATGGCCGCCGCGGTTTCGGCCGCGGTCCGTTGTGCGGGCCTCTCCGGCCCTGCCTACTTCCTGCGCAGCGCTTCGAGCAGTGCCATGGCGCGGTCGGTACGCACGTCATGCTCGGCGGCCATCTGCCTGGCGATGCTGTCGATCTCGTCGCCGGTGGCGCCCGCGACCAGCGCGATGTTGCGGGCATGCAGCGCCATGTGGCCGCGCTGGATGCCTTCGGTGGCGAGCGCGCGAAGCGCGCCGAGGTTCTGCGCGAGGCCCACGGCCACCGCGACTTCGCCGAGTTCCTGTGCCGACTTCACGTCGAGGATCTTCAGTGCGAGCCGGGCGAGTGGATGCGTCTTGGTGGCACCGCCGACCAGCCCTA
Organism: Variovorax sp. VRV01; assembly: GCF_014852545.1. Lineage (NCBI taxonomy): Bacteria > Pseudomonadati > Pseudomonadota > Betaproteobacteria > Burkholderiales > Comamonadaceae > Variovorax > Variovorax sp. VRV01. Next base: position 45,969 of record NZ_JACVBS010000010.1, on the reverse strand, counting down.
CCGGCATCGGCATCTCGATGGTGCCGACCAATGCGCCTGTCGTGTCCTTTTCCCAGGTGGTCAGCGAGCTGTAGCGCCCGCTGCGGCAGGCGTAGGCATGCGCGCCGGCTTCCACCGCGCGCCAGTCGTTGCCGGTCGCGACGATCACCGGATCGACGCCGTTCATGATGCCCTTGTTGTGCGTCGCCGCGCGGTAGGGGTCGATGGCCGCGAAGGTGTACGCATCGATCACGCCCTCGACCACTTCTTCGCCGCTGCGCTCGCGCGTGGCCAGCACGGCCGGTGCGAGCCGCACGCGCGCACGCGCCAGCCGCAGGTCCGCCAGGTTCGACAGGATGCGCAGGCGCACCGTGCCGCCCGTGAGCTTCTCGACCAGCGGCGACACCGCCTCGGCCATGGTGTTGACCGTGTTCGCGCCCATCGCGTCGCGCACGTCGACGATCAGGTGCATCACCACCATCGCGCCGCGCGGCGTGTCGCCGAACACATGCACCTCGATGTCGCGGCAGCCGCCGCCGAGATCGATCAGCACTTTGTCGCGGCTGTTCGCCACGGCCAGGATCTCGTCGCGCGCACGCAGCAGCGCGAGCCGCGCGCCGTAGGGGTCGGTGATGCCGATCACCTGCACCTGCGCGCGCATCAGCGGCCCGGTGCTCGAGGCCTCGAAGCCGCCGCCTTCGCGCGCCAGCTTGGCCATGAACGACGCGGCGGCCACCACCGAGGGCTCTTCGACGGCCATCGGCACGAGGTAGTCGCGGCCGTTGATGGTGAAGTTGCCGGCCACGCCCAGCGGCAGCTCGAAGGTGCCGATCACGTTCTCGACCATGCCGTTGGCGCGCTCCACGCTCAGGGCGCCCGGTTGGGCGAACAGCGCCGCCTCGTCGCCGGTGAGCGATGCGGCCTGCGCGATGTGGGCAAGGCGCTGTGCGGGCGTGAGTGCGCGGAAATTGGGAATGCGGGAATCGGCGACCATCGTTGCTTGTCTCTTCGGAAGATGAATTCGGGAGCAGGCAATTTAGGCCGGCTGTACCGGCCGCGGAAGGCACAGTTTGGCGGGACAGTGCGGACAGTGGTGCACCGCGGCGGCCTGCTGTGTCACAGTCGCAGCCCATGACCACGATTGCCGATTCGCTTGCCGAAACCCTCGCGCGCCAGATCGCGAGCGGCGCCTACAAGGCCGGCGACAAGCTGCCGTCGCTGCGCGAACTCGCGCAGCTGCACGGCTATGCCAAGAACACGGTGGTGGCCGCGTTCGAGCTGCTGGTGTCGCGCGGCCTCGTCGAGCCGCGGCGCGGTTCGGGCTATTTCGTGCTCGCGCAGTCGACCCCCAAGCCCGTCGAGGAAGACGCGGGCAGCCTCGGCCGCGCGATGGACATCGTGTGGCTCATGCGCGAGCAGCTCAAGACGCAGCCCGACGCGGTGGCCGTGGGCGACGGCTTCCCGCCGGTCGAATGGCTGGCCGACGTGCGGCTCGACAAGTACCACCCCAAGGTGGTCCGCACGGGGCTTGGCGCGCTGTTCCGCTACGGCAGCCGCTTCGGCTATGCGCCGCTGCGCGACCACCTCGTGCGCAAGCTGGCCGACTTCGGCATCGGCGCCGAGCCGCGGCAGATCGTGCTCACGCACGGCGCCAACGAGGCGATGGACATCGTCATCCGCTATTTCGTGCCGCCCGGCGGCAAGGTGCTGGTGGACGACCCGGGCTACTACCCGCTGTTCGGAAAGCTCAAGCTCGCGGGTGCGCAGATGCTGGCCGTGCCGCGGCTGGCCGACGGGCCCGATCTCGACGTGCTGGAGCGGCTGTTGATGGCCGAGCGGCCGCGCCTCTTCTTCACGCAGTCGCTCGCGCACAACCCCACGGGCTCCGACATCTCGCCGGCCAAGGCCTTCCGCGTGCTGCAGCTCGCGCAGAAATACGACCTGCTGATCGTCGAGAACGACCCGCTGGCCGACTTCAAGCCCACGGCCTTGCCGCGGCTTTCGGCGCTCGACCAGCTGGAGCGCACCATCTACATCGGCAGCTTCTCGAAGTCGTTCTCGGCAGCCTTGCGCGTGGGCTTCATCGCCTGCGGGGCCGGCCTGGCGAGCGACCTCGCGGACCTGAAGGCGCTGATCCACGTGAGCAGCTCGGAGTACAGCGAGCGCACGGTCGACGTGATCCTGAGCGAAGGCCACTACCAGCGGCACCTGAACCGCCTGCAGAACCGCCTCGGCGAGGCCACGCGCAAGGCCTTGCAGCTGTTCGATTCGGTCGATGCGGAGGTCTTCGCGCGCACCCCGCAGTCGCTCTATGTCTGGGCCGCGCTTCCCGGCGTGGCCGACTCGCTGGTGCTGGCGAAGGAACTGCTGCCGCGCAAGATCGTGATGGCGCCGGGGCGCATCTTCAGCACCGATTCGACGCAGGTCTCGCGCTGGTCGCGCTTCAACGTCGGCGCCATGGCCGACCCGCGTTTCGCGAAGGCGCTGCGTACCGCGCTGCGGCGACGTCCCGGCGGTTGATCTTTTTCAGTCAGTCGCGCAGCCGGATGACCTGCAGGTCGTGGTCCGCGCCGGCATGCAGCCGCGCCACCTCGGCCGCGCGGCGCACGAGCACCGCGCGCTGGTTGATGTAGCCCTTGTCGGTGATCTCGCCCGCGTCGAGGCTCGGTGGTTCGCTGAGCACCAGCGCGCATGCGGGGCATTGCGAGGAACCCGCGCCTTCGCTGCGCAGCGTGCGCAGCACCTCGGCGATGCGCCCGGCCAGCGCCTGCGGCGCGAGCGAGGCGGCCTGCGGGCTCGCGAACACCAGCATGCCGATCTCGTCGCGGTCATGGCCCGTGAGCACCACGTCCTGCACGTGCGGCGCCAGCATCGACACCAGCTTCACGCGCAATGTGCCCACCGAGACCCAGGTGCCGCTCGAGAGCTTGAAGTCCTCGGCCACGCGGCCGTTGAAGATCACGCCTTGCGAGGGCTCGGCGGGGTCCGCAAGAAAACCGGCATCGCCGATGCGGTAGTAGCCCTCTTCGTCGAAGGCCTCGGCGGTTTCGCGCGGCGCATGGCGGTAGCCCGGGAACACCGAGACGCCCTTGACGCGCATCTCGATCTTCTGGCCGTTGGGCACGAACTTGAGTTCGAGCCCCGGCAGCGGTGCGCCGATGCAGCCCGCGCCGTCGAGCTTCCAGTGCGCCGAGGTGATGGCTGGCGAGGTTTCCGTGGCGCCCCATGAAGTGGTGAGCCACAGCGGCCGCTCGGGCCGCACGCGCTGCGCCACGGCCTCGAGCCGCTGCCAGGTCGAGGGCGCGAGCGCCGCGGCCGCATAGAAGGCCAGCCGCAGCCGCGAGAACACCTCGCGCGCGAGGGCATCGTCGGCTTCGAGAAAAGGCAGCAGCATGTCAAAGCCGCGCGGCACGTTGAACAGCAGCGTGGGCTTCACCTCGCGCAGGTTGCGCACGGTCTTCTCGATGAGCCCCGGCGCGGGCCGGCCCTCGTCGATGTAGAGCGCACCGCCATGGGCGAGCACCATGTGCAGGTTGTGGTTGCCGCCGAAGGTGTGGCTCCAGGGAAGCCAGTCGACCAGCACCGGTTTCTCGTGCGCGAGGAAGCGCCAGGTCTGCGCCATCATCTGCTGGTTGGCGCAGAGCATGCGGTGCGTGTTGATCACCACCTTGGGCTTGCCGGTGGAGCCCGAGGTCAGCAGGTACTTGGCGTGGGTGTCGGGCAGGATGGCTTCGTAGGCCTGCATCACGGCGGATGTCTCGCGCGCCTGCAGCAGTTGCGCAAAGGGCAGGGCGCCGGCATGCGCGTCGGCATGACGGCTGAACACCGTGACCGCCTCGACGCCGCAGCCCGCGAGCGCGCCGCCGTAGATCCTGGCATCCGAGGCGTAGATCAATGCGGGCTGCAGCGCCTGCAGCATGCCGTGCAGCCGCGACGGATCCCTGGCCAGGCGCGAGTACGCGCTCGACAGCGAGCACGCCGTGCGCCCGATGTGCATCGCCGCGAGCATCAGCACCGCGTGGTCGATCGCGTTGTCCGAGAGGATCACGATGGGCTTTGCGGCCGGCAGCGCCAGGTCGAGCAGCGCCTGCGCGACGGCACCCACGGCCTCGCGCAGCGCGCGGTAGTCGAGCTTGCGCCAGCCTTCGCCGCTGTCGTCGCGCTCCGCGAAGGCCAGTGCCTCGGGCGTCTCGCGCGCCCAGCGCTCCAGCCATTCGCCGATGCACCGCGCATAGGGCTTGAGCGCCATCGGCGAACGCAGCGCAAAGGAGCCGTCGTCGAAGTCGATGCGCACCGTGCGCGGCGGGGCGATCTGGCTTTCGTCGAGGAGGAAGTCGTCGTCGTTCATTTCAATCGAGTCTGCCGGTTTCGGACTTCGCGCGAATCAGGTCCAACAGCAGGATGTCGCGCGCGGCCTCCAGCTCGGCCACGCGCCGCGCGCCCAGTTCCTCGGCCACGCCCTCGGCCACCTTCTGCTTGAGTTCTTCCGTCATCGACGGCGCGCCCAGGTCTTTCCACCAGTCCTCGATCGGCCCGCCCAGGTGCGCGAGCACGTGTTCGATGCCGCCCGCGCCGCCTGAAAGATGCAGGTTCATGAACGGCCCCATCACCGCCCAGCGCAGGCCGGGGCCGTGCGCAATGGCGGTGTCGATGTCGGCCACGCTCGCCACGCCTTCATCGACCAGGTGGAAGGCCTCGCGCCAGAGCGCAGCCTGCAGCCGGTTCGCGATGTGGCCCTTGACCTCGCGCTTCACGTGGATCGGCCGCTTGCCGATGGCGGCATAGAGGGCCATCGTGCGTTCGATGGTCTGGTCCGAGGTGCGCGCGCCGCCGACCACCTCCACCAGCGGGATCAGGTGCGGCGGGTTGAAGGGATGGCCCAGCACCACGCGCTCCGGGTGCTTGCACTCGGCCTGCACGGCGCTGATCGCGAGCCCCGAGGAGCTCGACGCCAGGATCGCGTGGGCCGGCGCGGCCTCGTCCATGCGCCGGAACAGGTCGACCTTGAAATCCAGCCGCTCGGGGCCGCTTTCCTGGACGAAGTCGGCCTGGGCCACCGCATCCTCGAGCCGCGCGTGGAAGCGCAGCCGCCCGGCCGAGGCGCCGCTGGCCAGGCCGAAGCGTTCGAGCGTGGGCCAGTGCGCAGCCACGGCCGCGCGCAGCCGCGCCTCGGCATCGGGCGAGGGGTCGGTGGCCTCCACGTAGAGGCCGCGCGCGAGGAAGTAGGCGGCCCAGCTGGCGCCGATGACGCCGGTGGCGACCACCGCCACGCGTTTCGGAGTCGGTTCCATCTGCATCGCCTCAGGAGTCCGCCGTGAAGCCGATCTTCTTGACCAGCGGGCCCCAGCGCTCGGCCTCGGCCCGCTGAGAGCGCGCCATCTCTTCGGCGGTGGAGCCCTGGGCGATCAGGCCGACCACGGCCAGGCTGTCCGTCACCACCTTTTCCTTGATGGCCGCGTTGATCGCCGCATTGGCCGTTGCCACCACGCTGGCTGGCGTCCTGGCCGGCGCGTAGAAGCCGAACCATTCCTCGGTGGTCAACTCGGCGAAGCCCTGCTCGGCGAAGGTCGCCACCTCGGGCGAGAAAGGCGAGCGCGCCTTGCCCGAGGTGGCGAGCAGCCGCAGCTTGCCGGCCTTGTGGTTGGGAATGAAGTCGCCGCTGGGCGTGACCATGGCGGCGATCTGTCCGCCCACCACGTCGGTCACGCCGGGAATGGAGCCGCGGTAGGGCACGTGCTTGAGATCGACGCCGTTGTGGAGGCCCAGCAGTGCGCCGATGAAGTGCGGCGTCGAGCCGGCCGCGGGCGAGCCGTAGCTGGCCTGGTTCGGATTGGCCTTGGCCCAGGCGAGGAAGTCCTTCACCGTGCGCACCTCGGGCGGCACCAGCGGGCCGACCGCGAGGCCATGGTGCATGACGGCGGCGATCGACACCGGCACGAAGTCCTTGCCCGGGTCGTAGCTGAGCTTGCTGTAGATGTGCGGATAGATCGAGGTGCACGAGAAGGGCGAAAGCGCCAGCACGCTGCCGTCGGCCGGCGCGCTCTTGAGCGTTTCCAGCGCAATGCGTCCGCCGGCGCCCGGCTTGTTCTCGACCACGGCCGCGTTGCGGCAGTAGGCCGAGCCCGCGAGCTTTTCGCCCACGCGGCGCGCCACGCTGTCGCCGGCGCTGCCGGCCGGGAAGCCGTAGTAGATCTTGACCTGCTCGAGCGCCTGGGCCAGCGCGGCCAGCGGCGAGAGGGCGCCCAGCGCAGTGGCTGCGCCCAGGGTGTGGAGGAAGCGGCGGCGGGTGTTCATGGATGTCTCCTTCGATGTTCTGGCGGGGTGAACGGCCGCTTCAGCGCGGCGCGAATTCGGGGCGCGGGCCGCTTCTGCGCGGCAGCCCCATCATCTGCCTTGCTTCGGCCGGCGTGGCCACTTCCATGTCGAGCTCATGGATGACGCGCACGATGCGTTCGGTGAGCTGCACGTTGGTGGCCAGCTCGCCGTGGCGGAAGTAGAGGTTGTCTTCGAGCCCCACGCGCGCATGGCCGCCCAGCAGCAGCGCCGCCACGTTGGCTTCCAGCTGCGAGGTGCCGATGCCGCTCACGCCGAAGATGCTGCCCTTGGGCAGGGTGTCGACCATCATCTGCAGGAAGCGCGGCGAATACGGCATCGCGTTCTGGAAGTTGCGGTGCACGTTCATCACCAGGTTGATGAAGTAGGGCTCGTCGTCATGGCCTTCCTCGATCAGCGTGATGGTGTCCTGCAGGATGTGCGTGGGGCTGAACACCTCCCACTCGGGCTTGATGCCGCGCGCCTTCATGCCGGCCGCGAGCTCGCGGCCGCGGGTGATGGGCGTGTCCATCAGGATCTGCTTGCCCTCGAAGCTCAGGTTCAGCGTGGTCGCGTCGAGCGTGCACATCTCGGCGCCCGCGTCCATGCCCTTGATGCGCTCTTCCCAGGCGATCTCCCAGCGATCGCCCGCCAGTGGCTTCACCATGTCGCCGTGCACGCCGCCGCCGGTCGAGTTGTTGATGACGATGTCGCAGCCGGCATTGCGGATTCGGCTGTTGATGTCGCGGTACACGTCCGCGTCGCAGGTCGCGCCGTCATCGGGGCGGCGCGCATGGATGGCGGCCACGCTCGCGCCGGCGTTCCAGCAGCGCAGCACGTCGGCCGCGATCTCGTCGGGCTGGGTGGGAAGGTGGGGGTTCTGCGACTTGTGCGCCATGCCGCCGGTGGGGGCGATGGTCACGATCACTTTGCGCTTCGACGACATGCTCCGGATCTCCTGGGTGTCTTCTTTCATGAGGGGCGCGCTATTATTTTTGGCGGCGCAGGCACACTCAGTCATTGCGACGACATTTGGGCTCAGGGTTTACGCACCCGGGCCCCAGGAGCTTTCATTTCATGGCCACGACGAAGCCGGCCTTCAAGGCGGCATCGCTGACGATTCCCCAGTTGCTGCAGCGCTCGGCCTGGTATCCGCTGCTCGACGAAACGGCGCGCGAACGCGTGCTCGACGAGATCCGCGAGGTCGAAGTCGCGGCCGGCGCCGCGCTGTGCCGGCGCGGCGATACGCCGCTGCACTGGTACGGCACGCTCGAAGGCTTGCTCAAGTGGTCGATCACCTCGAGCGACGGCCGCTCGGTCACCTTCGGCGGGCTGTCGGTGGGCAGCTGGTTCGGCGAAGGCACGCTGCTGCGCGGCGCTCCGCGCTCGGCCGACGTCATTGCCCTGCGGCCCAGCCGCGTGGCTCAATTGCCGCTGGAGACCTTCGAGTGGCTGCACCGCACGCAGCGCGGCTTCGATCATTTCCTGCTGCAGCAACTCAACGAGCGGCTGCACTGGTTCATGGGCAACTACGCGGCGCACCGGCTGCTCGACGCCGACGGCCAGGTGGCCCGCGCGCTGGCGGGGCTGTTCCATCCGTGGCTGTATCCGGGCAGCGAGCTGCACCTGCAGACCTCGCAGGAGGAGATCGCCAATCTTTCGGGCGTGTCGCGCCAGCGCTGCAACGCGGCGCTGAACCGGCTGAGGGAAGCGGGCTTCCTTCGCATCGAATACGGCGGCATCACCGTGGTCGATCTCGAAGGGCTGCGCCGCTTCATCAGTGAATGAGCCGCCCGCTCAGCGCGTGTGGTAGGACGGCGCGCGCTCGTACACCGGCGTGTCGATGCCTTCCATGCGCGCCTTCAGCTGCAGCGCCAGGAACTGCGAGTAGTGGCGCGACTGGTGCAGGTTGCCGCCGTGGAACCAGAGGTTCTCGACCTGCGTGGGCTTCCACATGTTGCGCAGCTCGCCTTCCCAGGGACCCGGGTCCTTCGGCGTACCGGAGCCCAGGCCCCAGCACTTGCCGACCTTGTCGGCGATCTCGGGCGAGATCAGGTCGGCCAGCCAGCCGTTCATCGAGCCGTAGCCGGTGGCGTACACCAGCAGGTCGGCCGGCAGCTCGGTGCCGTCGGTCAGCGTGACCGAGCGCTCGTTCACCCGCTCGATGTTCACGCCGCTCTTGAGGTGGATGCTGCCGTTGGCCACCAGCTCGGAGGCACCCACGTCGATGTAGTAGCCCGAGCCGCGCCGCAGGTACTTCATGAAGAGCCCCGAGCCGTCGACGCCGAAGTCGAGCAGGAAGCCCGCCTTCTCCAGCCGTGAATACAGGTCGGCGTCGCGCTTCTTCATCTCCTCATACACCGGGATGTGGAAGGTGTGCATGATCCTGTAGGGCACCGAGGCGAAGATCAGGTCGCCCTTGTGGTGGTCGATGCCGTTCTTCACGGCCTGCTCGGAGTAGAGCCCGCCCAGCGCCAGCTCCATCAGCGACTGCGAAGGCGCGATGTGCGTGGACGAGCGCTGGATCATCGTCACGTCCGCGCCGTGCTCCCACAGCGCCGCGCAGATGTCGTGCGCCGAGTTGTTCGAGCCCAGCACCACGCACTTCTTGCCGGCATAGGCCTCGGGCCCGGGGTGCTGGCTCGAATGGTGCTGGTCGCCCTTGAAGTTCTCCGCGCCCGCGATCTTCGGCACGTTCGGGTAGCCCGAGACGCCGAGTGCGAACACCAGCTGCTTCGGCCGCAGCACGACCTGCTTGCCTTCGCGCTCCACCGTCACCTCCCAGCGCTGCGTGGCTTCGTCGAAGCGGGCCTTCTTCGCGTTGGTGGAGCTCCAGTAGTTGAGCTCCATGATCTTGGTGTACATCTCGAGCCAGTCGCCGATCTTGTCCTTGGGTGCGAACACCGGCCAGTCGTCCGGGAAGGGCATGTAGGGCAGGTGGTCGTACCAGACCGGGTCGTGCAGGCACAGCGACTTGTAGCGCTTGCGCCAGGAGTCGCCGGCCTTCGCGTTGCGCTCCACGATGATGGTCGGCACGCCCAGCCGGCGCAGCCGCGCGCCCAGCGCGATGCCGCCCTGGCCGCCGCCGATGACCACCACCTCGGGCTGCTCGGTGTAGCCGAGCGCGGCCTCTTCGTCGCGGCGTTTCTCGAGCCAGTTCTTGCGGCCCTTGTGCACGCCGTGCTCCGCGCCCTTGATGCGGTTCTCGCCGGTTTTTTCCTCGAAGCCCTTGAGCTCGGTCATGGTGGTGAGCAGCGTCCAGGCCTTGCCGCCGCGCAGCCGAAGATGGCCGCGGCCGCGCGCCACGCGCGTCTCGAAGGTGAACCAGGCATCGACCACGCCATCGGCCTCGGTCGCCTCGCCCTCCAGCGCGAAGGCCGCGGGCTGCGTGTCGGCCAGCCGCGCCTGCAGCATCGCGCGGATGGCATCGGCACCTTCCTGCGTGCGGATGTTCCAGGTGAAGGCGACGAGGTCGCGCCAGTAGCTGTCGGCCTCGAACAGCGAGACGGCCGTGTCGATGTCGCCGCGTGCGAGCGCGGCGGCGAAGTCGGCGAGCCAGGTGGCGGCGGCCCGGGTGGGGGCGGTGGTCGGGTCTGTCATTGCATGTCTCCGTGTGTCGTTGAACGAGTCGAATCGAATCGCGGCGCAGCAAGGCGCACGCGGGATTCGTGGCGCAGCTTTCGTGCCGTGCGGAACGGGACGAAGAATCAAGGGCCTGGCCGGGGTTTTGTCGCAGGCGCCTGTTGCTGTCTCACCGAGACTGAGACAGCGCATGAGAATTTGAACGTCGTATAAAATTGGACGGCGTTTAAATTCAAGGGCCCACACCGTGACAGAACCCGACCCCCCAGGCCGCCGCGAGCGCCGGCGCACCCAGACGCTCGACCACGTTGCGTCCACCGCCATGCGCCTGTTCGAAGCCCAGGGCTACGACGCGACCACCATGGAGCAGATCGCGCAGCGGGCGGACGTGGCCAAGGGCACGCTCTACAACCACTTTCCGACCAAGGAAGCGATCCTGGCGCACTGGGTGCACCTTGAGCTCGTGTCCGATGTGCAGCGCCTGCACGAGGCGGTCGATCCGAAGGCGGATTTCGCGGTGCAGCTCGCCAGCCTGCTCGACGCGTCGGCCGAGTGGTCCGAGCGCTACCGGGCCTACCTGCTCGACTACTTCCGCTTTCGCTTCCTCAACATCGAGAGCGAACTCGGCGGCGGCGACCGCAGCACGCCGCGCGACCTGTCGGGGCTGTTCGAAGCGCTGATCGCCGCCGCCCAGCGGGCGGGCACGCTGCGCACCGACGTGTCGGCCGCGCACCTTGCGAGCCTGCTGCACCACCTGTACTTTGGCGCGCTGATGCGCTGGCTCACGCTGCCCGGCCTGGTGCTGCGCGACGAGTTCGCCGTGGTCGTCGACCTCTTCGCCCGTGGCGCACGCGCGGCGCCGAAACCCCCTGCAAGGAGGCGCTCCTCATGAAACTCGCCGTGCTCACCTACGGCACCGAGGGCGACGCCCGGCCGCTCGCTGCGCTGTGCCGCGCGCTGGACGACGCGGGCCATGCGTCGGTGCTGCTGGCGGACGCCACCACGCTCGGCGCGGCCGAACGGCTTGGCGTGCGCTCGCAGGCGCTGGCCGGCGACATGCGCGAGGCGCTCGGCAGCGTCGTCGCGCAGGGCGACAAACCGGCCGCGGCCGCGAAGGCGCTCGCGGACATCGCCAATGCCAACGCCACGTCCTGGCTGCGCCAGACCATCGAGACCGCGCAGGGCTGCGACGCCGTCGTCTGCGCGGGGCTCGCGGCCTTCGTGGGCCTGTCGGCGGCCGAGGCGCTGGGCGTGCCCGCCATTGGCGCGGGCATGTTCCCGCTCACGCCGACGGCCGCATTCGCTTCGCCTTTTTTGCCGCCCGCCCGCGTGCCGCGCTTCCTGAACCGCGCGAGCCACCATCTCGTCAACGGGCTGCTCTGGCGCGCCTTCCGGCCGGCCGTGAATGCCGCGCGCGCCGAGGTCTGCGGCCTGCCGCCGCGACGCCGCCTGTGGACCACGCACCCCGTGCTCTACGGCTACTCGCCGAGCCTGCTGCCGCGCCCGGCCGACTGGCCCGCCAACGCCGCCGTGTGCGGCCAGTGGCTCGCGCCCGCGCCCGGCTGGCAGCCGCCGCCGGCGCTGCGCGACTTTCTCGCGGCCGGCGAGGCACCCGTCTACATCGGCTTCGGCAGCATGACGGGCTTCGACAAGGCGCGGCTGCTCGCGGCCCTCGTCGAGGGCGTGGCCGGCCGGCGCGCGGTGCTGCATCCCGGATGGAGCGGCCTGGATGCGCGGCAGCTGCCACCGAACTTCCACGCCATCGGCGACACCCCGCACGACTGGCTGTTTCCGCAGATGGCGCTGGTGGTGCACCACGGCGGCTCGGGCACCAGCCACTCGGCCGCGCGCGCGGGCGTGCCCTCGGTGGTCGTGCCCTTCGCGGGCGACCAGGCGTTCTGGGCGCACCACCTCGCGCAGGCGGGCGTGGCACCGCCCGCGGTGGCGGGTGCCCGGTTCGGCGCCGGCGACCTGGCGCGCGGCATCGCGTTTGCGCATGACCCGCAGGTGCGCGCGCGGGCCCGCGCGCTGGGCGAACGCATGCGCGCGGAAGACGGCCTGGGCACGGCCGTGCGCGCCGTCGAGCGGATCCTGAGGCGTTAGCCGCGCTGCGGCGCCACGATGCCGAAGCGCTTCATGTGGCGGTACGCCGTGGCGCGGCTGATGCCGAGCGCCTGTGCGGCCCGCGCCACATGCCAGCGGTGGCGCTGCAGCGCGTCGAGCAGGCGCGTGGCGTCGGCGGCGCTGTCGCCGTCGTCTGCCGGCGTGGGTGATGTGTCCCCGCGGTCGAGCGACGGACGATGCGGCGCCAGGCGCAACTCCTCGGGCGTGATGCTCGCCCCCGTGCAGAGCGCCAGTGCCAGCCGCAGCACATTGCGCAACTCGCGCAGGTTGCCCGGCCAGTCGTGCGCCATCAGCCGCAGCATCGCGGCCTCCGATAGCCGCGCGGCCGAGCCCATCGCCGCCGCCTCTTCATGGAACATCGCCTCGATCAGGTAGCGCCGGTCGCGCCGCGCGCGCAGCGGCGGCAGCTTCAGCACCGCGCCGCACAGGCGGTAGTACAGGTCCTCGCGAAAGCGCCCGGCCGCGACCAGCGCCCACAGATCGCGGTGCGTGGCCGCCACCACCGCAAGGTCCACGCGCTGCGGCGACTCGGCCCCCAGCGGCAGCACCTCGCCTTCGGACAGCACGCGCAAAAGCCGCGTCTGCAGCGCCATCGGCATGTCGCCGATCTCGTCGAGGAACAGCGTGCCGCGGTCGGCCTGCGCGATCAGCCCCTTCATGCCCTTGGCGCGGCCGCCGGTGAAGCTGCCGGGCGTGTAGCCGAAGAGTTCGCTCTCGATCAGCGAATCGGGAATGGCCGCGCAGTTCACCGCCACGAAGGGCATGGCCGCGCGGGCGCTTGCGCCGTGCATGGCGCGCGCCAGCACTTCCTTGCCGCTGCCGGTTTCGCCTTCGACCAGCACATGGATGCCGCGGTCCACCAGACGGCGCGCCTGCGCGAGAAGCTGCTGCATGGCCGGGTCGTCGCCGGCGATGCGCGCGAGCGGCGGCAGGCGATCGGAGGGGCGGGCCGTGCCAGGCGCTGGCGCTGCCGCCCGCCGCACGCGCGGCGCCAGCAGCGAGGCGTGGTATTCGCCGCCGCCCGGCAGCAGCACGGTGTGTGCGAAAGGCATGGCCGATGCGCCGCCGTTGCCCAGGCGCCAGATCGCGTCCATCGGCATGTGCAGCAGCTGCGACAGCTCGCGGCCCAGCGGGTTTTCGGCCAGGGCCTGCCGCGCGCCGCTGTTGGCGCCGACCACCGTGCCGCCCTCGTCGAAGGCCAGCATCAGCTCGCCGGCCACGTCGACCAGCCCGTAGGCCGTGCCCAGCCGCAGGATCCAATGGCCGCGGAAGCTGCGCAGGAAATCGGCGTCCTCGATCATCCGCGCGTAGATCGACACCAGGTGCCGCACGAGGTGCTGGCTCTCCCTGGCCTCGGGCGAGCGCAGCGCCGAGACGTCGAGAATGGCCGTGAGCTTGCCGCTGTGGTCGAACAGCGGCGCCGTCGTGCAGGTGAGCGCGATGTGCGTGGCATCGAAGTGCTCGGTCTGGTGGCAGGTCATCGGCTGGCGCTCGATCAGGCAGGTGCCCACGCCGCAGGTGCCCGCATGGGCTTCGTTCCAGTCGGCGCCCAGGTAGAGGCCGGCGCGGCGCAGCTGGTCGTCCCAGGCCGGATTGCCGATGTAGTCGACCGTGATGCCTTCGGCGTCGGTCAGCAGCACCATGTAGCCGAGGTCCGCCACGCGGCGGTAGATGTCTTCCATGCCGGCGCGCGCCGCGCGCAAAAAATGCTCCAGCTGCTGCTGGTGCGCGCGCAGCTCCTGCGCCGGCAGGATGCGCGCGGGGCTGGGCTTCGTCGGGTCGAGGCCGTGCTCGCGCACGCAGCGCGCCCACGACTTGTGGACCAGGCTCGCCGCCGGATCGGCCAGTGCCGTGCCGGTGGCGATCGAGTAGACGTTGTCGATGTGACGCGATTGCAGGGAAGTCATGCTCAACCTCGCGGTGCGCACGGCCTCCGCGGGGATCCATGGGGCGTGCAGCCGCACATCATTCGACTGCCGCATGCCCCGGGGTGAGAGGTGAAACCCGGTGGAACGGAGGTTTTACGCCCCTCGCGTCGCGGGCACGCCGCTCAATCCGGCGCAGTTCCTTCACTGCCCGGTTTCGCACCACCGGCCAACCGCTTGCGGTACTCGGTGGTCGTCAGGCCCGCGAAGCCCCAATCGTCGGTGTCGATCTCCTCGATCACGACGTGCGTCCATTCGGGCGGTTTCTTCAGCACCCGTTCGAGGGTTTCCGTGAACTCGGCAATCACCTGGGTTTTCTGTTCGCGCGTGACACCGTCGCGCGTGATCTTCAGGTTGATGAAAGGCATGGTGTGCTCCTTACCAGGTGCCCGTGCTCATGCCGCCGTCCACCGGCAGCACCACGCCCGTCGTGAAGTCGGAGCTCGTGAGGTAGAGCACCGCGTCGGCGATCTCGCGCACCTGCGCGATGCGGCCGGCGGGCGCCAGGCCGTTCAGAAAGCCGTGCATCTCGGGCGTGTACAGCGGCGTGTCGACGATGCCGGGCGCCACCGCATTCACCTTGACGTTGTGCGGCGAGAGTTCGAGCGCCAGCGCGCGCGTCGCGGCGTTGACGCCGCCCTTCACCAGCACCGGCAGCAGGGCCGGCACCTTGAGGTTCGGCTGCAGCGCGAGGCTCGCGGTGATGTTCACGATATGGCCCTGGCGGCGCGGCACCATGTGCGCCGCAGCGGCTTGCGAGGCGTAGACGAAACCCTTGATGTTCGTGGCCACGATGCGGTCCAGCTCTTCCTCGGTGTACTCGACGAAAGGCTTGGCATTGAAGATGCCCGCGTTGTTGATGAGCACGTCGACCTGGCCGAAGCGCTCCACGGCGCGGTCGATGAGCTGCCGCGCGGTGTCGCGCTGGCCGATGTCGCCAGCCACGCCGAGAAAGCGTGCAGGGCTGCCGAGCTGCCTCGCCGCGGCGGCGAGCCGCTCGTCGGTGCGCGCATTGGCGACCACGTTGAAGCCGCGCGCCAGATAAGCCTCGGCGAGGCCCAGGCCGATGCCGCTCGAGGCGCCTGTGATGACCACGGTGGGGGATGTGTTGTCCTGCATGTCGGTTCTCCAAAGGAAGTTGATGACGTGGGGAGAACTGTATTGATGACACGGCAATAGATAAATCACTAGACTCGCACTTCACTTGATACGCAAGGTAATCAATCCATGCAGCGGCAGTTCGGCGACATCCTCCTGGGCAGCATCGAGCTCTTCTGCCTCGCAGCAGAGACGGGCGGGTTCACCTCGGCGGCGCTCGCTGCCGGCGTCACGCCAGCGGCCGTGAGCCGCTCGATCTCGCGGCTCGAAAAGCGGCTCGGGCTTCGCCTCTTCGTGCGCACCACGCGCAGCGTGCGGCTCACCGACGCGGGCCGCTCCTACTTCGCGCAATGCCGCCAGGCGCTGGCGCAACTCGCCGAGGCCGAGCGCGAAGTGATGGGCCAGCAGGCGCAGCCCTCGGGCATGCTGCGCATCAGCGTGCCCACCACCTACGGCCATCACCGCATCCTGCCGATGCTGCCCGCGTTCCGCGAACGCTTTCCCGACATCCGGCTGCATGTGCACCTGAGCAACCGGAACATCGACTTCGTGGAAGAGGGCTACGACATGGCCGTGCGGGTGCGCGCCCAGCCCGACTCCACGCTGATTGCGCGCCACCTCGAGGATGCGCAACTGGTGGTGGTGGCCAGCCGCAAGTACCTGAGGAAGGTCGGCACGCCGCGCACGCTGGACGATCTTTCCGCGCACGAGTGCATCCAGTTCGAGCTGCCCAGCAGCGGCCGCCGCATCTCATGGCTCTTCAAGGAGAACGGCAAGGACCGCGAAGTCTTCGCGGACAGTGCCTACAGCTGCTCCGACGATGTGCTGGGCGGCGTCACGCTCGCCAGGAGCGACGCCGGGCTCTTTCAGACCTACCGCTTCGTGGTGGAAAAAGAGCTCGCCGACGGATCGCTCGTCGAGGTGCTCAAGCCCTTTGCGGGCCGCTCGCGGCCCTACACGCTGCTGTACCCGGACGGGCGGCATGTGCCGCTGCGCATGCGGGTGTTCATCGATTTCCTGATGGCGCAGCGGGCCGCCTGAAGCGCCTTACACGCCCAGCAATTCTTCGAGCGCCTGAGGCTCCGCCAGCAGGTCGGCCGACGCGCCATGCCGCACGATCTGCCCCTTCTCCATCACCACCGCGAGGTCGGTATGCGCGAGCACCTTGCGGTAGTCGCGGTCCACGATCAGCGTGGCGATGCCGGTCGCGCGGATCTCGCCGATCACGCGCCAGATCTCGGCCACGATCAGCGGCGCGAGGCCTTCGGTGGCCTCGTCGAGGATCAGCAGGCGCGGGTTGGTCATGAGCGCGCGGCCGATCGAGAGCATCTGCTGCTCGCCGCCCGAGAGCTGCTGGCCGCCGTGCGAGAGCCGCTCGGCCAGGCGCGGAAAGGTGGCCATCACGCGGTCGAAGGTCCAGGCGCGGCGGCCGTCGATGCCCGCGCGCTCGCTCATCACGAGGTTCTCGCGCACCGAGAGGTTCGGGAAGATGCCGCGGCCCTCGGGCACGTAGCCGATGCCGAGCCGCGCCATCTTCTCGGGCGGCCAGCCGGTGACGGTGCGGCCGTCGACCTGCACTTCGCCCGAGGCGGGGCGCACGTAACCCATGACCGTGCGGATCAGCGTGGTCTTGCCCATGCCGTTGCGCCCGAGCAGGCCGACCGAGGTGGCGGCCGGAATGCCGGCGTGCACGCCGCGCAGGATGTGGCTGCTGCCGTAGTAGGTGTTGAGATCGCGGACGACGAGCATGGTCAGTGATCCTCTCCAAGGTAGGCGGTGCGCACTTCGGGGTTCTCGCGGATCGATTTCGGATCGCCGGTCGCGATGACCGTGCCGTTCACCATCACCGTGATGCGGTCGGCAATGCGGAACACCGCGTCCATGTCGTGCTCCACCAGCAGGATCGCGTGCGTGGCCTTCAGCCGCGCGAGCAGCGTGAGCATGCGGTCGGTTTCCTCGGCGCCCATGCCCGCGAGCGGCTCGTCGAGCAGCAGCACGCGCGGTTTGGTGGCCAGGCACATTGCCACTTCGAGCTGGCGCTGCGCGCCATGGCTCAGCGTGCCGGCGATGCGCAGGGCTTCGGTCGACAGGCCCGCGGCTTCGAGCGCCGCATCGGCCGCCGCATTGCTGGCCGCGCAGCGCCCTGACGACTGCCACACCGTCCAGGGCCGCGCCGTGGCGGCCTGCGCTGCGAGCCGGCAGTTCTCGTGCACGCTGAACTCCGGGAAGATGGTGGTGCGCTGGTAGCTGCGGCCCACGCCGGCACGTGCGCGGCGCCACTGCGCGCGGCGCGTGATGTCGACACCGTCGAGCGCGATGCGGCCTTCGGAGGCTTCGATCTCGCCCGAGAGCATGTTGATCAGCGTCGACTTGCCTGCGCCGTTGGTGCCGATCACCGCATGGACTTCGCCCACGTGCAGGTCGAGCGTGATGGCGTTGACGGCGGTGAGGCCGCCGAAGCGGCGCGTGAGGCCTTCGACGGAAAGCAGTGCGGTCGTCATGCAGCCCCCTTCGGCGAGAGCCGTTTTGCCAGCCCGATCAACCCCTTGGGCAGCCACGCCACGAACACGATGATCGCGATGCCCAGCGTCAGCTGCCAGTGGTCCGCGAGCGGCCCCATCACCGCATGCGTCGAGAAGATCTCCTTCAGCAGCGTGAACGCGATGGCGCCGATGACCGCGCCGCGCAGGTGGCCGAGGCCGCCGAGGATCACCATCAGCAGCACCTCGCCCGAGTTGTGCCAGGCCATCAGCTCGGGGTTGACCACGCCGTCGCGCGAGGCCAGCAGGAAGCCCGCGAGCCCCGCCAGCGCACCCGCCAGCACGAAGGCCGCGAGCTTGTAGCCGTACACCGGGAAACCGGCCGCGCGCATGCGCTGCTCGTTCACGCGGATGCCCGCGAGCGCCGCGCCGAAGCGCGAGCGGCGAACGAGCGCCAGCAAGCCGTAGGTGAACACCAGCGATGCGAGCACCACGTAGAACAGCACCATGCGGTTCTCCATGTCGAGCTTGCCGATGGCCGGCCGCACATACATGTAGATGCCGTCGCTGCCGCCGCCCACCTTGGTGTCGTGGAACACGAAGAAGGCCATCTGCGCGAAGGCCAGCGTCACCATGATGAAGTACACGCCGCGCGTGCGCAGGCTCAGCGCGCCCACGAACAATGCATAGAGCGCCGCCGCGCCCATGGCCAGCGGCAGCAGCAGCGCGAGGTTGCCGCCTTCGTTGCCCGAGGCCAGCACCGTCACGTAGGCGCCGATGCCGTAGAACGCCGCATGGCCCAGGCTCACGAGGCCCGTCATGCCGACCAGCAGTTCGAGGCTCAGCGCGAAGATCGACAGGATCATCACCTTGACGACGAAGTCCGAGACGTAGTTGCCCATCATCGGGCCGAGCACGCCGATCGCAATGGCGCAGGCCACCGGCACGAGAAACGCGCCGCGCCGCACGGAAGAAGTGTGGACCTGCGTCATGGCCGCCTCCCCATCAGCCCTTCGGGCTTCCAGATCAGCACGATGGCCATCAGCAGGTAAATGCCGATGCCGCTCAGGTCCGCGAAGAACACCTTGCCGAAGGTGTCGACGAAGCCCACCAGCAGCGAGGCCACGAGCGCGCCCGTGATCGAGCCGATGCCGCCGATCACCACCAGCACGAAGCAGATGATGAGCACGCTCGCCCCCATGTTCGGATACACCGAGGACATCGGCGCCGCGATCATGCCGGCCAGCGCCGCGAGCGCCACGCCGGCCGCGAACACGATGCGGTAGAGCCGCTTCACGTCGATGCCCAGGCCGCGCACCATGTCGCGGTTGCTCGCGCCTGCGCGGATCATCATGCCCAGCCGCGTGCGGTTGACCACCCAGTACAGCGCCACCGCCAGCACGATGCAGGCGGCCGAGGCGAAGAGCCGGTACCAGGGATAGCTCATGACGTTGCCGAGCGCGAAGCTGCCGTCCAGCCAGGCCGGCACCTTCACGCCATGCACGTCGTTGCCCACCAGGATGGAGCGCAGCTCCTCGAACACCAGGATGAGCCCGTAGGTCATCAGCACCTGCTGCAGGTGGTCGCGCTGGTAGAGGTAGCTGAAGAAGGCCCATTCGAGCAGGTAGCCGAAGATGGCTGCCAGCACCACGCCGGCCACCAGCATCAAGAGGAACTGGTCGCCGAACAGCGGCGCGAGCGCGAACGCCATGTACGCGCCGATCATGTAGAAGCTGCCGTGCGCAAGGTTGATCACGCCCATGATCCCGAAGA
The DNA here is from genome assembly GCF_014852545.1 of Variovorax sp. VRV01. Lineage (NCBI taxonomy): Bacteria > Pseudomonadati > Pseudomonadota > Betaproteobacteria > Burkholderiales > Comamonadaceae > Variovorax > Variovorax sp. VRV01. The sequence continues at coordinate 26,696 of NZ_JACVBS010000010.1, read as the reverse complement.
TCAGCGTGAGCCCCGAGGCCACCAGGAACAGAAGAAGTCCGTACTGAACCGAGTTCAGGCACTGGACAAGGAAGGTGCCGAAATCCACGTTAGGTCATCCCGGTAGGGGGCTTGGAGAGCGTGGCGCGAAAGCGCCCGCGATGTTCGTGAGACACCGCGGATCCGGCTTCGCCGGTCCGCCGGTGTCGCCCCCTCGAGGGGGGAGTCGAGCTACACGAAGTGAGCGAGGGACGGGGGTGGGTCACATCCTGCATCCGCGGGCCGGGTCCGTCAGGCCCTTGATCGCGATGCTCACCAGCTTGTTCTCCTTGCCTTCCACCTTGCGCAGGTAGATGTCCTGCACCGGGTTGTGCGACTTGCTCATCGTGAACGTGCCGCGCGGGCTGTCGATCTTCGCCTTCTCGATGGCGGCCGTGAACTCGGCCTTCTTGCCGATGTCGCCCTTGGTGGCGGCCAGGCCCACGCCCAGCATCTGCGCTGCGTCGTAGCCCTGCACCGCGTACACGTCGGGCTGCAGCTTGAACGACTTGGCATATGCCACGCGGAAGGCGTTGTCGCGCGCGGTGTTGAGGCCGTCGGCATAGTGCAGCGTGGTCAGCATGCCTTGCGCGGCTTCGCCCTGCGCATCCAGGGTGCCGTCGGTCAGGAAGCCCGGGCCGTAGAGCGGAATCGTCTTGTTGAGGCCTGCGGCCTGGTAGTCCTTGACGAACTTCACCGCGCCGCCGCCCGCGAAGAAGGCATACACCGCATCGGGCTTGGCCGCCGCGATCTCGGTCAGGAGCGCCTGGAACTCCACGTTGGGAAAGGGCAGCGTGAGCTGCTTCTCGACCTTGCCGCCGTTCTTCTCGAAGCCTTCCTTGAAGCCGTTGACCGACTCGTCGCCGGCCGCGTACTTCCAGGTGATGGTCATCGCCTTCTTCTTGCCCTGCTGCTTGGCCGCCACTTCGCCCATCGCGTAGGCCGGCTGCCAGTTGCTGAACGAGCTGCGGAAGATGTTGGGCGCGCACATCGGGCCCGTGACCGCGTCGGCGCCGGCATTGGGCACGATCAGCACGGTGCCGCTTTCCTTCGCGGCCTTGGCCATGGCCATGGCCACGCCGGAGTGCACCGTGCCCACGATCACGTCGACGTTGTCGCGCTTGATCAGCTTGTTGACGTTGTCGGTGGCCTTGGCGGGGTCGGACTCGTCATCGACCTTGAAGTATTCGATCTCGCGGCCGGCGAGCTTGCCGCCGTGCTCGTCGACATAGAGCTTGAAGCCGTTCTCGATGGCCACGCCCAGCGCGGTGTAGGTGCCGCTGTAGGGCAGCATCAGGCCGACCTTGAGTTTGCCGGTGCCCTGGGCGCCGGCGGCGCTGGCCAGGGCGGCGAAGGCGATCGCGGTGAGCGCGAGGCGGGCGGTACGGATGGTCATGGTGTTTGTCTCCTGTTTTTGGCAATGAAAGAAGTGGCCGCGACGATGACACGATCCGGCTGATCGCGATGCGGGGAATGCCCGCATTCCGGGATTTCGAGCAGCTCGCATCCCCTGACCCGTGCCGCGATGCCGCGGATCTGCGCGAGCGTGCCGTACTCGTCGCCGATGCCCTGGATGGCGAGCACCGGGCAGCGGATGGTGTCGAGCTCGGCCTCGATGTTCCATTCGCGGAAGGGCGGGTGCAGCCAGATGCGGTTCCAGCCCCAGAAGGCCGAGTCGGCGCTGTCGTGGTAGCGGCCGAGCTTCTTCGGCAGGTCGGTCGAGAGGTAGGCGGTGCGGGCCTGTTCGATGTTCGCGACGGTCACGTCCTCCACGAAGATGTGCGGCGCGAGCACCACGAGGCCTTCGACGCGGTCCGGGAAGCGCGAGGCATAAAGCAGCGAGATCGAGCCGCCGTCGCTGTGGCCGAAGAGCCAGGGCTTTTCAGCGTCGAGCTCCAGGGCGGTGAAGAGGGCGGGCAGCACCTCGTGCGCCTGGCGGTGCATGAAGTCGACGTCCCAGATCTCGCCGCCGGCGCGCGGCGTGGAGCGGCCGTAGCCGGGGCGCGAGAACACGAGGCCGCGGGCATTGGCGGCTTCGCAGACTTGCGCGGGGAAGTCCTTCCACATGGCAATCGAGCCGAGGCCTTCGTGCAGGAAGACGATGAGTGGGGCATCGCTGCGTTCGGGGGAGATCCACTGGCATTCGATCTGCACGGGACGGCCGCGCCAGTTGATGGTGGCGAAGTCGGGGGAGCTCATGGTGTTGCTCCTTCCCCCTCCGGGGGAAGGCTGGGATGGGGGCTCCCGGCACTGGCAGAAGCCATGCCTTTGCAAAGGCCGCCTGCCCCCACCCCAACCCTCCCCCGGGAGGGGAGGGAGAAAAAAGGCAAGGGGACGCTCATGCCTGCTTCTCCCGCTCGCGCAAGCGAAAGCGCTGGATCTTCCCCGTCGCCGTCTTCGGCAGCTCCTGCACGAACTCCAGGAAGCGCGGGTACTTGTAGGGCGCGAGCCGTTCCTTCACGAAGGCCTTCAGCTCCTCTTCGCTGACCGACTGGCCGTCCTTCAGCACCACGAAGGCCTTGGTCTTGGTCAGCCCGTCCGCGTCTTCCTTGCCGATCACCGCGGCCTCGAGCACCGCGGGGTGCTGCATCAGCGTGGCTTCCACCTCGAACGGCGACACATAGATGCCGCTGACCTTCAGCATGTCGTCGCTGCGCCCGGCGTAGGTGTAGTAGCCGTCGGCGTCGCGCGTGTACTTGTCGCCGCTCTTGGTCCAGCCGCCCTGGAAGGTCTCGCGCGACTTTTCGCGGTTGCACCAGTACATCAGTGCCGAACTCGGGCCGCGGATGTAGAGGTCGCCCACTTCGCCATCGGGCACCGGGCGGCCGTCCTCGCCGCGCAGTTCGACTTCGTAGCCCTCCACCGGCTTGCCCGTGGTGCCGTAGCGCACGTCGCCGGGGCGGTTGGAGATGAAGATGTGCAGCATCTCGGTGGAGCCGATGCCGTCGATGATCTCGCAGCCGAAGTGCGCCTTGAAGCGCTGCGCGATCTCGCCGGGCAATGCCTCGCCGGCGGAAGAACACATGCGCAGGGCCACGGCTTCGCGCGCCGGCAGCTTCGGCGAGGCGAGCATGCCGGCAAAGCCGGTGGGCGCACCGAAGAACACGGTGGGCTTGTGCTCCACCCAGCGGCGGAAGGTCGCGTCCGGCGTCGGCCGCTCGGCCATCAGCACCACGGTCGCACCGACCGAGAGCGGAAAGGTCAGCGCGTTGCCCAGGCCGTACGCGAAGTACATCTTGGCGGCCGAGAAGCACACATCGTTCTCGGTCAGCCCGAGCACCGGCTTGCCGTAGAGCTCGGCCGTCCACCACAGGTTGGCATGCGTGTGGACCGTGCCCTTGGGCTTGCCGGTAGAGCCGGAGGAATACAGCCAGAAGCCGGGGTCGTCGGAGGCCGTGGGCGCGGGCGCCGCCATCGGCGCGGTGGCGGCGAGCGCGGCTTCGAATTCCTGCGCGCCATCGGGCAGCGCGCCCGCGGGCTGCGAGACGATCAGCGTGTGCACTTCATGCGCGCCGAGCGCCATCGCCTCCTGCAGCGTGGGCAGCAGCGTACCCGACACCAGCGCAGCCTGCGCGCGGCTGTGGTCGAGCATGTAGGCGTAGTCCGCGGGCGTGAGCAGCGTGTTGACGGCGACGGGAACGATGCCGGCATAGAGGCAGCCCAGAAAGCTCACGGGCCAGTCGCTGCTGTCGAGCATCAGCAGCAGCACGCGCTCTTCGCGCCGCACGCCGGCGGCCTTGAGCGCCGCGGCCAGGCGGCGCGCGCGATCCTCGAGCTGGCCGTAGGCGAGCGTGCCGCGGTCGTCGATGTAGGCCGTGCTATCGGCGCGGCCGCGGTTCAGGGCGAACAGGTGTTCGGCGAAATTGAAGCGTTGGGGCAGGGGCATGGTTGTCTCCTTCGGCCGGGTTCTTTTTCTAGAGGCCCAGTGCGGCCAGCACGCCGGGGCTCGCCTGCACCGCGCTGCGGCGGTGGTAGAAGTCCAGCGCGCGCAGGCCGCCGAGTTCGGCGCCGCCACCCGCGCGGCCCGGGCCGCCGTGCATCGACATCGGCATCACGTTGCCATGGCCGGTGTGGGCCTGCGCCACCTCGGGCGAGATCACGTGCACGCGGCCGTGGCTCGGCGCGACGGCGAGCGCGGCCTGCGCCAGCGCGGCGTCGTCGCTGCCATAGAGCGAGGTCACGAGCGAGCCCTGGCCACGGTGTGCCAGCGCAATGCCGTGCGCCAAATCGCGGTACGGCAGCAGCGTGGCGACCGGCCCGAACACTTCCACGTCATGCACGCGCTGCGCCGCATCGGCATCGCGCGCGCCCAGCAGCACGGGGCCGATGCAGGCGGCCACGGACGGTTCGGCATCGATCAGCGGCGTGTTGCGGCCGTCGTACAGCAGGCTGGCCTGCGCAGACAGTGCCTCCAGGCCTTCGCTCACGGCCTTCATCTGCGCCCGGCTCACGAGCGCACCCATGCGCACGCTCTCGTTGCGCGGATTGCCGACCGTGATGCCCGCGAGCTTGGCGCTGATGGCTTCGGCCGCCGCGTCATAGAGCTCGGCCGGCACGAGGATGCGGCGGATCGCGGTGCACTTCTGGCCCGACTTGACCGTCATCTCGCGCACCGCTTCGCGCACCAGCAGGTTGAAGGCCTCGCTGCCGGCCGCGGCACCGGGCAGCAGCAGGGCGCTGTTGAGGCTGTCGGCCTCGATGTTCGCGCGCACCGAGCGTTCGGCCACGGCCGCGTGCGAGCGGATCACGGCGGCCGTCTCGGCCGAGCCGGTGAACGAGACCACGTCGAAGGGCTGCAGCGCATCCATCAAGCCCGCCGAGCTGCCGCAGACGACCGAGAGCGCACCCGCGGGCAGCACGCCCGCATCGACCACGTCCTTGACCATGCGCTGCGTGAGCCAGGCGGTGGCCGTGGCGGGCTTCACGATCACCGGCACGCCCGAGAGCAGCGCCGGCGCGGCCTTTTCCCACAGGCCCCACGACGGGAAATTGAAGGCGTTGATGAAGAGGGCCACGCCGTGCGTCGGCACCTGCAGGTGCTGCGACTGGAACACCGGCTCCTTGCCGAGCTTCACGGCCTCGCCGTCGCGCAGCGCGCGCACGTCGCCGAGCGCATCGCCCCACTTCGCGTACTGGCCCAGCGTGAAGATCGCACCGTCGATGTCGACGGCCGAATCGTTCTTCACCGTGCCGGAGTTCGCGGTGGCGATCTCGTAGTAGGCGTCGCGGTTGGCCTGCAGCACCTTCACGATGGCGCCGAGCAGCCCGGCACGCTGGCGATAGCTGAGGGCGCGCAGCGCGCGGCCGCCCTGTTCGCGCGCAAAGGCAAAGGCGGCGGGCAGGTCCAGGCCGGTGGCGTCGACGCGCACGAGCTCGGTGCCCAGCACCGGATCGAAGAGCGGCGTGCCGGCGCCCGATCCGCCTTGCCAGCGGCCGGCGATGTAATTGGGGAGGAGTTCGGTCATGCGGTGAACTTGATCTGCCCTTCGGGCAGGAGATAGAGAACCAGGGCGCGGCCGTTCGCCACGGTCGGCCGGTGCGCGGTGCCCGGCCCGTAGACGCACCAGCCCGCGGGCCGGCCGTCGAAGGTGGCGCCGGGGCTGCCTTCGAGCGGCATGATCAGGTCGATCTCGCCGTTCGGATGGGTGTGGTGCGGCCCCGCGATGTCCTGCATGTCGACCACGTCGACCGAGAAGCGGTGCAGCGCGTCCTCGGCCTTGAACACGCGGCCGTAGCGGATGCCGCCGCCTTCGCGCTCGCACAGCCAGCCTTCGGCCACGCCGCCGATGCAGGCCTGGCGCAGCGCCTCGAAGCGCGCGCTGCCTGCGCCGTGCGTGGCATTGAGCCACTGGTCGAGATGTTCGTCGAGCGGCCGGCCGGCGATTTCGGCGGCCAGGCCGGCGATCAACTGATGAAATGCTTCCTTGCTGGACATTGGCGGGCTTCCTTTTTGGAGGCTGGCTGGCAGGGTGAATGGCGCAGCGAACTTTTGGACTACCTTGCAGGATTGGTGCGCGTGCAGTATCTTGCTTGTGGCCGAACAATAAGCATCGACTCCATGGGTGTCAAGCAATATAGTGCATCTATGGTGTTTACCCTGAGCGCGCACAATCCCGGCCAAGAACGAGGACATGCATGAACGAGCACGTAGACGCGGTGCTGGCCCCCGCGCCCGAAGAAGGCCAACGCGCCGGCAACCCGGCGGCACCGGCCGCGGAGGCCAAGAATCCATTGCTGGCGGCATTGGGCGAGCGCGTGCGCAACCTGCGCGCGCAGCGCGGCCTCACGCGCAAGGCGGTAGCCATTGCGGCCGACGTGTCGGAGCGGCACCTGGCCAATCTCGAATACGGCATCGGCAATGCGTCGATCCTGGTGCTGCAGCAGGTGGCTGGCGCGCTGCATTGTTCGCTGGCCGAGCTGGTCGGCGACGTGACCACCAGTTCGCCCGAATGGCTGCTGATCCGCGAGCTGCTCGAGAACCGCAGCGAGGCCGACCTGCGCCGCGTGCGCGTGGCGGTGGGTGAGTTGCTGGGCACGGCCTCGGTCGATCCGGCGCGCCACCGCCGCATCGCGCTCGTGGGCCTGCGCGGCGCGGGCAAGTCGACGCTCGGCCAGATGCTGGCCGACGACCTCGACGTGCCCTTCGTGGAGCTGAGCCGCGACATCGAGAAGCTCGCGGGCTGCAGCGTGCGCGAGATCCACGACCTCTATGGCACCAATGCCTACCGCCGCTACGAGCGCCGCGCGCTCGAGGAAACCATCCAGATCTACGGCGAGGTGGTCATCGCCACGCCGGGCGGCATCGTCTCGGACCCGGCCACCTTCAACGAATTGCTCGCGCACTGCACCACCGTGTGGCTGCAGGCCGCGCCCGAGGAGCACATGGGCCGCGTGGCCGCGCAGGGCGACACCCGCCCGATGGCGGCCAGCAAGGAAGCGATGGAAGACCTGCGCCGCATCCTGAACGGCCGCGCCGCCTTCTATTCGAAGGCCGACCTCTCTGTGGACACCAGCGGCAAGACGCTGGCGCAGAGCTTCCAGGCGCTGCGCGCCGTGGCGCGCCAGTCGATGGGGATTGCCTAGGCTCGCCCCCAGTCTTCGCGCACTTCGTGTCGCTACGCCAACCCCTACCCGGGGGCAACACCAGCGGCCCGGCAAAGCCGGTTCCGCGGTGTTCGCTGGAAAAAAGGCCGCCTCAATGTCTGGCCATGCCTGAAATCTGAAAAAAAGAGATTCAGGCATTGACTTGCCTGTTCGCATGCAGCATGATGCATGTCATCGGAACCGGAGTGTGCATTATTCTTCCGGTTTGCATCTGCCCCCACAGGAGACTTCCGTATGACCGAGACCACGACCCTTCAGGCGCCCCCGCGCGTCGACTACCGCATCGAACCCGCGCAATACAGGCACTGGAAGCTCAGCTTCGAAGGGCCGGTGGCGCGGCTGGTGCTCGACATCGCGGAAGACGGCGGCATCCGCCCCGGCTACAAGCTCAAGCTCAACAGCTACGACCTGGGCGTGGACATCGAGCTCAACGACGCGCTCAACCGCGTGCGCTTCGAGCATCCCGAGGTGCGCAGCGTGATCGTCACCAGCGGCAAGGACCGCATCTTCTGCTCGGGCGCCAACATCTTCATGCTCGGCGTGTCGAGCCACGCCTGGAAGGTGAACTTCTGCAAGTTCACCAACGAGACTCGCAACGGCATCGAGGATTCGTCGAAGCATTCGGGCCTGAAGTTCATCGCGGCCGTGAACGGCGCCTGCGCCGGCGGCGGCTACGAGCTGGCGCTGGCCTGCGACGAGATCCTGCTGGTGGACGACCGCTCTTCCGCCGTCTCGCTGCCGGAGGTGCCGCTGCTCGGCGTGCTGCCCGGCACCGGCGGCCTGACCCGCGTGACCGACAAGCGCCATGTGCGCCATGACCTGGCCGACATTTTCTGCACCAGCGTCGAAGGCGTGCGCGGCCAGCGCGCGGTCGAATGGCGCCTGGTCGATGCCGTGGCCAAGCCCGCGCAGTTCGCTGCCGCCGTGCAGGAGCGTGCTGCGCAGCTCGCCGCTGCGAGCGACCGCCCCGCCAGCGGCAAGGGCGTGGCGCTGAGCCGGCTCGAACGCACCGACAGCGCCGACGGCATCGCCTATTCGCACGTCGACGTGAAGATCGACCGCAGCAAGCGCACCGCCACCCTCACCGTCAAGGCACCCGCGGGCACGCAGCCCGCGGACATTGCCGCCATCGAAGCGGCGGGCGCCGCGTGGTGGCCGCTGGCCGTGTGCCGCGAGCTCGACGACGCGATCCTCAACCTGCGCACCAACGAGCTCGACATCGGCACCTGGCTGCTCAAGACCGAGGGCGACGCGCAGGCCGTGCTCGCGTCGGATGCCGTGATGCTCGCCCACAAGGACCACTGGCTGGTGCGCGAGACCATCGGCGCGCTGCGCCGCACGCTGGCGCGGCTGGACGTGTCGTCGCGCAGCCTGTTTGCGCTGGTCGAGGCGGGCTCCTGCTTTGCCGGCACCTTGGCCGAGCTGGCCTTTGCCGCCGACCGCAGCTATATGCTCGCGCTGCCCGACGATGCCGCGCGCGCACCGAAGCTCGTGCTCAACGAATTCAACTTCGGCTTCTTCCCGATGGTGAACGACCAGAGCCGCCTGCAGCGCCGCTTCTACGAAGAAGCCGCGCCGCTGGACACCGCCCGCGCCGCCGCCGGCCAGCCGCTCGATGCCGACGAAGCCCTGAAGCTCGGCCTCGTCACCGCCGCGCCCGACGACATCGACTGGGACGACGAGATCCGCATCGCCGTCGAGGAGCGCGCCGCCATGTCGCCCGACGCGCTCACCGGCCTCGAAGCCAACCTGCGCTTCGCAAGCCGGGAGAACATGGCTACCCGCATCTTCGGCCGGCTCACCGCCTGGCAGAACTGGATCTTCAACCGCCCCAACGCCGTCGGCGAGAAGGGCGCGCTCAAGGTCTACGGCACCGGCGAGAAAGCCGGCTTCGACTTGAATCGCGTTTGAACTGGCAGCCTGAACAACCCAAGGAACAACGATGAGCACGATCAACTACAGCGAGAAGATCCCCAACAACGTCAACCTCGGCGAAGACCGCACGCTGCAGCGCGCGCTCGAAGGCTGGCAGCCCAACTTCATCAACTGGTGGGACGACGTGGGCCCCGAGGGATCGACCAACCACGAGGTCTACCTGCGCACGGCCGTGAGCGTCGACCCGCAGGGCTGGGCGCAGTTCGGCCACGTGAAGATGCGCGACTACCGCTGGGGCATCTTCCTGAACCCGGGCGACGCCAACCGCGAGATCCACTTCGGCGACCACAAGGGCGAGAAGGCCTGGCAGGACGTGCCCGGCGAGCACCGCGCCAACCTGCGCCGCATCATCGTGACGCAGGGCGACACCGAGCCCGCCTCGGTCGAGCAGCAGCGCCACCTGGGCTTGACCGCGCCTTCGATGTACGACCTGCGCAACCTGTTCCAGATCAATGTGGAAGAGGGCCGCCACCTGTGGGCCATGGTCTATCTGCTGCACAAGCACTTCGGCCGCGACGGCCGCGAGGAGGCCGAGGCGCTCTTGCAGCGCACCTCGGGCGACCAGGACAACCCGCGCATTCTGGGTGCCTTCAACGAGAAGACGCCCGACTGGCTCGCGTTCTTCATGTTCACCTACTTCACCGACCGCGACGGCAAGTTCCAGCTGGCCGCGCTGGCCGAGAGCGCCTTCGATCCGCTGGCGCGCACCACCAAGTTCATGCTGACCGAGGAAGCGCACCACATGTTCGTGGGCGAGAGCGGCGTCTCGCGCGTGCTCGCGCGCACCGCGCAGGTCATGAACGAGCTCAAGACCGACGACCCGCAGAAGGTGCGCGCGGCCGGCGCCATCGACCTGGGCACGATCCAGCGCTACCTGAACTTCCACTACAGCGTGACCATCGACCTGTTCGGCGCCGACCAGTCGAGCAACGCCGCCATCTTCTACAGCTCGGGCCTGAAGGGCCGCTACGAAGAAGGCAAGCGGGGCGACGACCACGTGCTCAAGGGCCAGACCTACAAAGTGCTGGAAGTGAAGGACGGCCAGCTCGTCGAGAAGGACGTGCCGATGCTCAACGCGCTCAACGAAGTGCTGCGCGACGACTTCATCAAGGACTCGGTGGCCGGCGTCGGCCGCTGGAACAAGGTGCTCGAGAAGGCCGGCATTCCCACGCGCCTGACCGTGCCGCACAAGGCCTTCAACCGCCAGATCGGCGCGCTCGCCGGCATCAAGATGTCACCCGAGGGCCGCGTGGTGAACGACGTGGAATGGGCCGCCAAGAAGAGCGAGTGGTTGCCCAGTGCCGAAGACTTCGCTTTCGTGGCATCGTTGATGGGCCGCGTGGTCGAGCCGGGCAAGTTCGCGGGCTGGATCTCGCCGCCGGTGATGGGCATCAACCGCCAGCCGGTGGATTTCGAGTACGTGCGTTTCGGCTGATTGGTATTGGTATTGCTCCTTCCCCTTCCGGGGGAAGGCTGGGATGGGGGCAGCAGCGCGACCACGACAAGCGCCGCGGGCCCCCACCCAACCCTCCCCCGAAAGGGGAGGGCTTTCAGGAGAGAACAACATGGACATGGCCGTTGAAGCCGGAGTCATCAAGCAGCACCTGATCGACCCCGAGATCTGCATCCGCTGCAACACCTGCGAGGCCACCTGCCCCGTCAACGCGATCACGCACGACGACAACAACTACGTCGTGCGGGCCGACGTCTGCAATGGCTGCATGGCCTGCATCTCGCCGTGCCCCACCGGTTCGATCGACAACTGGCGCACGATGCCGCTGGTGCGCGCCTACACGATCGAGGAACAGCTCACCTGGGAATCGCTGCCCGCGGAGCTCACGCCCGAGGAGCTGGAAGCCGCTGGCGCGTCCGCCGAAGCGGCCGGCGATGCGGCGGCCGCCGTGCCCGCGCAGACCCAGGCGCAAGCCCAGGCCGCGGTCGAGTCCGTCGAGCCCGCCTTCAACTCCGCCCAGTACGGCGCCACCGTGCCGCCCTGGTCGGCCGCGCACGCCTACACCAACCTCTTTGCGCCCAAGTCGCCGACCACGGCCACCGTGGTCGGCAACTTCAACTGCACCGAGGCCGGCTTCGACAGCGAGACCCACCACATCGTGCTCGACTTCGGCGTGGTGCCGTTCCCGGTGCTCGAAGGCCAGTCGATCGGCATCGTCCCGCCGGGCGTCGATGCTACGGCCAAGCGCCACCATGCGCGCCAGTACTCGGTGGCCAGCCCGCGCAACGGCGAGCGGCCCGGCTACAACAACGTGTCGCTCACCGTGAAACGCGTGACCGAGGACCACCAGGGCGACCCGGTGCGCGGCGTGTGCTCCAACTACGTCTGCGACCTGAAGGTGGGCGACACGGTGCAGGTGGTGGGGCCCTTCGGTTCCTCGTTCCTGATGCCGAACCATCCCAGGTCGCACATCGTGATGATCTGCACCGGCACCGGCAGCGCGCCGATGCGCGCCATGACCGAATGGCGCCGGCGCCTGCGCAAGAGCGGCAAGTTCGAAGGCGGCAAGCTCATGCTGTTCTTTGGCGCGCGCACCCAGCAGGAGCTGCCGTACTTCGGTCCGCTGCAGTCGCTGCCCAAGGACTTCATCGACATCAACCTCGCGTTCTCGCGCACGCCGGGCCAACCCAAGCGCTACGTGCAGGACCTGATGCGCGAGCGCGCCGCCGACCTGGCCGCGCTGCTGAAGGACGGCGCGAGCCACTTCTACGTGTGCGGGCTCAAGAGCATGGAAGAAGGCGTGGTGCTCGCATTGCGCGACGTGGCGAAGGAAGCCGGGCTCGACTGGGACACCGTCGGCGCCGCATTGAAGCGCGAAGGCCGCCTGCACCTGGAGACGTATTAAGCTGCGGCGAATGAAGTTCGCCGACTTCCACCCCGGCCAGGTCATCGAGGCCGGGCCTTATGTCGTGTCCGAAGCGGAGCTCGTCGGCTTTGCGCAGGCCTACGACCCGCAGTGGTTCCACACCGATCCGGTCGCCGCGGCAGACAGCGCCTTCGGCGGGCTGATCGCGAGCGGCTGGCACACCTGCTCGATCGCGATGCGGCTCGTGGTCGATGCCGCACTCAGGGGCTCGGAGTCCTTTGCGTCGCCGGGACTCGAGCATGTGCGCTGGCCGCATCCGGTGCGGCCCGGCGATGCCTTGCGGCTGGTGGCCGACGTCATCGAGGCGCGGCGCTCCGAAAAACGGCCGACGCTCGGCATCCTGCGCTGGCGCTGGCGGCTCTTCAACCAGCGCGAGCTGATGGTGCTCGATGTCGAAGTGACGAGCCTGTTCAGGCTGGAAGCAAGTTAAAAAAGCCCGCGGCGCATCGCACCGCGGGCTTCTTTCCCTGAGCGAAGTGCTTTATTTCTTGACGTCGACCGCGCCGGAACCCTGCGCCTTGCCGCGCGCCTTGGCATCCACGGCTGGCGCCTTCAGCGCGCCGCCGGCCGAGCCCGCGGCGCCGGTCGCGCCGCCCAACGTGTCGCCCACGACGTTCGTCGCGCCGGTCACGTTGCGGGCCGTGCCGGTCGCAGCATTGGCGGCGCCGCCCACCGCGCCGGTCGCGCCGCTGACTGCGCCAGTGGCACCGCCGACTGCACCCGTCGCGCCACCGACCACGCCGCCCAGGGTATTGCCCAGGCCGCCTGCGGCCTTGCCGGGGACTTCGACCGGCTGCACGCCGGCGCTTCCCTCGGTGCGCGTCTGCGCGGCTGCATCGGTGCGTGCACCGGCGCCCGCGGCGCCCTGGCGTTGGGTCGCGTTCGCGCTGCCCGATGTGTTGACATCGGCATTCACGCCCACGCCGACCCCGACGCCTTGTGCCTGTGCGAAGCCGCTCATGGCAAGAAGGCCTGCGAGCAAGGCGCCGACGAAAAGGGATTTGTGTTGTTGCTGCTTCATAGGTGACTTTTCCTTTCGTTGAATGGTCATTGACCAGAACCGGCTTTGGGCCAGTTCGGTCGCTACCGTGACCACCTCCGCACATGTCGCCGTGTGCGAGGCGGCCGCCGGCGCGTGTGGGACGCCTCCGTCGTCCGGAATGGGGGCTCGTGCGTTAGGCCGCGCGTCTTCCTTGCCCCGGGGGCCAGGCAACCGCAATGCCGGCAGGGTCAAGGAGGGCTACTTCGCACGCCGGAGCTTTCACGCAACTAATAATGTTGCATGAAACGAGACAGCAAGCTTTCAGGCGTTCTCCACGCACTGCTGCACATGGCCGAGATGGAAGGGCCCGTCACCTCCGAATCGCTGGCCATGGCCATGCAGACCAACCCCGTCGTCGTGCGCCGGGTCATGGCGGGCCTGCGCCAGGCCGGCTTCGTGAGTTCGGCCAAGGGCCATGGCGGCGGCTGGGTGCTGTCGTGCCCGCTCGATGCCGTGACGCTCGGCGACATCCACCAGGCCGTGGGGTCTCCGGCGCTGCTGGCCATGGGCAACCGCACCGAGAGCCCCGGCTGCATCGTCGAGCAGGCCGTGAACGCGGCGCTCGACGGCGCCTGCCGCGAGGCCGAGGCCCTGCTGTTCGAGCGTTTCAGCAGCATCACGCTGGCCGATCTTTCCCGGGACTTTCATCGCCGCATGACGGGCGGCGGCTTCACTCGCAAGGACATCGAACATGCACTATGACGCTCTGGTCGTGGGCGGCAGTTTTGCCGGCCTCTCCGCTGCCCTGCAGCTTGCGCGCGCGCGAAAAAAGGTCTGCATCGTCGATGCGGGCGCGCCGCGCAACCGCTTCGCCGCCGCTTCGCACGGCTTCTTCGGCCAGGACGGCACGCCGCCGCTGAAGATGATTGCCGATGCGCGCGCCAAGGTGCTCGCGTATCCGAATGCCAGCTTCGTCGAGGGCCGGGTCGCCGAGGCGCAGGCCGATGGCGCGGGCGGGTTCGCTGTTTCGCTCGAAAGCGGCGGCGCGCCGCTGTCGGCCCGCCGGATCGTGCTCGCCTTCGGCGTCGAGGACGGCTTTCCGCAGATCGAGGGCGTGCGCGAACGCTGGGGCCACAGCGTGCTGCACTGCCCGTACTGCCACGGCTATGAAGTCGGCGGCCGGCGCCTGGGCATCCTGATCGAACGGCCGCATGCGCCCGAGCATGCGATCCTGTTCGCCGAATGGGGATCGGCCACGCTGTTCCTCAACGGCAACAACACGGTGGACGAGGAGACGCGCGCCAGGCTGCAGGCGCGCGGCGTGGCGATCGAGCCGGGCCCTATCGCGGCGCTCGAGGGGCCGTCGCCTGCCGAGCTCTCGGACGTGCGCCTCGCGGACGGGCGGCGCGTGCCGCTCGATGCGATGTTCCTCGTGCCGCGCACGCGCCTGGCGAGCTCGCTGGCCGAGCAGCTCGGATGCGCGATCGACGAGGGCGGCTTCGGCCCGCTGATCCGCACCGACGCGATGAAGATGACCACGGTGCCCGGCGTGTTCGCGGCCGGGGATGCGGCCATGATGTTCCACAACGCCACGATGGCTTCGGCCGATGGCGTGATGGCCGGCATTTCGCTGCACCGCGCATCGGTGTTCGGCCACTGAAAAAAACCAGGCTATAATCTGCGGCTCGAAATGCGGGAATAGCTCAGTTGGTAGAGCGCAACCTTGCCAAGGTTGAGGTCGAGAGTTCGAGACTCTTTTCCCGCTCCACATTTCATGCCAAAGGCCACCTCACAGGTGGCCTTTTGCTTTGGGGCGACGGATGTCCTCAGCCCTTCGCGGGCAGCACCATCCCGCGGCTTTCGCCGAAGCCGATGCGCGCATGGCCCGGCTTCTCGCACCAGCCGCGCAGCAGCACCGCGTCGCCGTCTTCGAGAAAGCCGCGCTGCTCGCCGCTGGCCAGCGTGACCGGGTCTTGCGCGGCGCGCGTCAGCTCGATGATCGCGCCGGCCTCGCCCGGCCCCGGTCCCGAGATGGTGCCGCTGCCCAGCAGGTCGCCCGGGTTCAGGCTGCAGCCGCCTACCGTGTGGTGCGCCACCATCTGCGCCACGCTCCAGTACTGGTGCCTGAAGCTCGTGCGCGACAGGCGCGAAGGCCCGCTCCCCTCGCTGCGCGCCTTCTCGCTTTCGAGCCAGACCTCCAGCCGGATGTCGATCGCGCCGCTTTCGCGGTTGCCGCTGCTTTCGAGATAGGCCAGCGGCTGGGGCTCGTTTGCGGGCCGCGTCCAGGCCAGGCGATAGGGCGCGAGCGCTTCCATCGTCACGATCCACGGCGAAATGGTGGTCGCGAAGTTCTTCGCGAGGAAGGGGCCGAGCGGCGCCATCTCCCAGAACTGAATGTCGCGCGCCGACCAGTCGTTGAGCAGGCAGATGCCGAAGATGTGTTCTTCCGCGCGTTCGAGCGGAATCGCTTCGCCGGCCGCGTTGCCTTCGCCGATCCAGATGCCGAGCTCGAGTTCGTAGTCGAGCCGCGCGCAGGCGTGAAAGGTGGGCGCCTTCGCACCCGGCGCCATCGTCTGCCCCATCGGCCGATGGAAGCGCTGGCCGCTGATGCCGATGGTCGACACGCGCCCGTGGTAGGCCGTCGGGATCCAGCGGAAGTTGGGCGTCACGTCGCCTTCGGGATTCATCAGGCGGCTGATGTTCAGCGCATGGTCGATGGAGGTGTAGAAGTCGGTGTAGTCGCCGATGCGTGCGGGCACCGTGTATTCGACCTCGGCCTGCGGCACCAGGCATTCGCGCACGGCCTGCACCGTGGCGGCCGGCGCGTCGTCGCGCAGCAAAGCGAAGACCGCATGGCGCAGCGCGCGCCAGGCGGCGGCGCCGAGCGCGAAGAAGTCGTTGAGCGTGGGCAGCGCGGCGGCACGGGCGGCATCGAGCGCGAGGCCGTCGAGCAGCTGGCGCGCGCAGAGCGCGGCCATGTCGAGCACCTGGTCGCCAATGGCCACGCCGCCGCGGAAGGGCTGGGGGCTGCCGGTGCGGCGGAACACCGCATAGGGCAGGTTCTGGATCGGAAAGTCGGTGTCCGGCGCATTGGCCGTGGCGACCCAGCTCCTGGCGTTGGCGTCGTGCGTGTGGTTGAGCGTAATCATCGGCTTGGCCTCTCGCGCTTCAGACCGACGCCATCAACGCATCGTCGAAGATCGCCACCGCACGCGTCCAGCCGGCCGATGCGCCGCGGATCTTGTGCGGAAAGCAGCTGATGAAAAAGCCCGTGGGCGGCAGCGCCTCGAGGTTGTGCAGCTTTTCGAGGTGGCAGTAGCCGATGTCCCGGCCGGCCTTGTGGCCTTCCCAGATGAGGGACGCATCCTGCGTCTCGCCGTACTTCTTCGCGGTGTGCACGAAGGGCGCGTCCCAGCTCCAGGCATCGGTGCCCGTGAGGCGCACGCCGCGCTCCAGCAGGTACATCGTCGCCTCGTAGCCCATGCCCGCGCCGGCCGAGACGTAGTCGGGGTTGCCGTAGCGCGAGCCGGCGCGCGTGTTGACCACCACGATCTCCAGCGGGCTCAGCGTGTGGCCGATGCGCTTGAGTTCGGCCTCGACGTCGCCGGCCGTGACCACGTAGCCGTCCGCGAAGTGGCGGAAGTCGAGCTTCACGCCGGGCTGGAAGCACCATTCGAGCGGCACCTCGTGGATCGCGATGGCGGGCTTCTTCTCGCCCAGTGCCTTGTCCATGGTGGAGTGGAAGTGGTAGGGCGCGTCGAGGTGCGTGCCGTTGTGCGTCGACAGCTGCACCAGCTCCACGGCCCAGCCTTCGCCGTCGGGCAGGTCTTCCTTCTTGAGCCCGGGGAAGAAGGGCTCGATCTGCTCGTAGGTCTGCTCGTGCGTGAAGTACTGGATCTTCGGCGCGAAGGCCGGCGGATCGGACAGCACGTCGTTTTCCAGGAAGATCGAGAGATCGACGAACTTGCGTGGCATGGCGGGGCTCCTTGTGGAATGGGGATCTGAGGGATGGCGTCAGGGCTGCTGCCAGCGCAGCAGCCGCTTCTCTGCAAAGGCCAGCAGCGCGTTGCTCGCGAAGCCGATCAGCCCGAGCAGCACGATGCCGGCGAAAAGATCGCTCGCGCGAAACGCGCGTGCCGCGAGAAGAATGGCCTGGCCCAGGCCGCTCTGCGAGGCGATCATTTCGCCCACCACCGCAACGATCAGCGCAATGGTCAGCGCAAGCCGCATGCCGGCCAGGATGTCGGGCATGGCGTTGGGCAGGCCCATCTTCCAGACGAAGGCCGCGCGCGACATCTGCAGGCAGCGCGCCACTTCCGAAAGCCGCGGCTCCACCGCCGCAAAGCCATGCACCGTCGCCAGCAGCACCGGCCACATCGCGCCGAAGGCCACCACGAACAGCACCATGCCGGGGTTCAGCCCGAAGATCGAGATCGCGAGCGGCAGCAGCGCCGAGGCGGGCAGCGGGCGAATGAACTCGAGCGTCGGCTGCACCCACGCGCGCACCGCGGGCGACACCCCGATGGCTGCGCCCAGCAGCACGCCGAACAGCGACGCGAGCAGCCAGCCCTGCACCATGCGGCCGACCGTGGCCTGCGTGAAGGCGAGCAGCTCACCGTTGCTGTTCTGGCCGCTGAGGTTGAGGCCTTCGAGCAGGCTTGCGAAGGTGGCCTGCGGCGTCGGCAGGAACACGCGGCTCACCCAGCCCGCGTTGCTCGCCATCCACCACAGCGCAATCCACGCGCAGAGCACGGCAAGCGAGCCGAGCCGGTTCATGATGCCGAGCCGGCCGTGCGCATTGCCGTTCATGGCTGCACCCCCATGCGCCGCGCCACCACGCGCTGCAGCCGCACCATGCCCGCATTGACCGCAAAGCCCACCACGCCGATCCAGCCGAGCCAGGCGAGCATCAGCGCGGGGTCGAAGCTCTGCTGCGCGATCATCATCGCGTAGCCCATGCCGTGGGGATTGGCCGCAATCTCCACCGTGACGGCCACCACCAGCGCCACCGCCACGCCCAGCCGCAGCGCCACGAACAGGCGCGGCACGATGGCCGGCAGCACGATCTTGAAGGCGCGTTCGCGCGCCGAGAGGCCCAGCACGCGGCTCACTTCGAGCAGCCGCGGCTCGATCTGCTGCACCGCCGACTGCACCAGCACCAAGAGCGGCCAGAAGGTGGCAAAGGCAACGATGGCCAGCTCCATGCGCACGCCGAATCCGAAGCTCAGCATCGCGAGCGGAATCAGCGCCACCGAGGGCACGGGCCGCAGCACTTCGATGGAAAGCGAGCCGAGCTGCGCCGCGCGGCGCGAGAGCCCGAGCACCAGGCCCAGCGCAATGCCCAGCACCGCCCCCAGCAGCAGGCCGAGCGCGGCCGTGCCGAGCGTGAAGCCCGTGGCCTGCCACAGCGAGCCATCGAGCGCCGCGCCCATGAAGGCCCGGGCCGCCGCGCTCGGCGGGGCGAGCGCATCGCTGCCCAGCGCCGCCGCACGCCGCGCGTACCACTCGAACAGAGCCAGCAGCAGCAGCGGCAGTACAAAGGGGCGGACCGTACCAGGAACACCGCGGAACCGGCTTTGCCGGGCCGCTGGTGTTGCCCCCGGCGAGGGGGTGGGCGAAGCGACACGAAGTGCGCGAAGACTGGGGGTGTGCCTATCCATGGCCTTGCTCGATGAAGGCGAAGAGTTCGCGCCGCAGGTGCAGGTATTCCGGATGCTCCTTGGTCGTGAGCTGGTCGCGCGGCCGCGGAATCTTCACATCGATCATCCGCGCCAGGCTGGGCCGCCCCGGCCCGGGGTTGGCCTGCAGCGCGATCACGCGGTCGCCAAGATAAATGGCCTCTTCGAGATCGTGCGTGACGAACAGCACCGTGAGCCCGTCGTCGCGCACCAGCCGCGCGAGTTCGTCCTGCAGGCTCTGCCGCGTGAGTGCATCGAGCGCGCCGAAGGGTTCGTCCATCATGATCAGCTCGGGCTTCTGCGCGAGGCAGCGGGCGATCTGCGCGCGCTGCTGCATGCCGCCCGAAAGCTGCACCGGGAACTTCTGCGCGTGCTTGGCGAGGCCGACCTTGCCGAGCACCTCGGCAATGCGTGGCGCGCGCTCGGCCGCGGGCACGCCAGCCGCTTCGAGCGCGAGGCTCACGTTGCCTTCCACGGTGCGCCAGGGCAGCAGCGCGCGGCCGTAGTCCTGGAACACGAAGGCCACTTCGCGCGACGGCTCGCTCATCTTCACGCCCTTGCGCCGCACCTCGCCGGCGCTCGCGGCCACCAGACCGCTGGCCGCGCGCAGCAGCGTGGTCTTGCCGCAGCCGCTCGGGCCCACGATGCAGACGAACTCGCCGCGCGCCACGTCGAAGGAGGTGGGCGACAGGATTTCGCGCCCGCCGAGCCGGATCGCGACGCCGTCGAAGCGAAGGAAGTCGGCGGCAGCGCTCACTTGGCGATCAGCTTCGCAACGTCGATGGAGGTCTTGAGCATGTCCTGGTCCTTCATCAGGCCGACCCAGTAGCCCAGCTGCTTCTCGTTCACTGTGGCGCCGGGCGGCGAGATCTGGATCTTCGCGAGCACCTCGGGCGGCAGCTTGATGTACTTGCCGATGGCCGCGCGCACCTTGGCGTCGTTCTTTTGCTGCTGCATGAAGGCCGCGGCCTCGACCAGCGACTCGCGGAACGCGCGCGCGGCGCCCGGGTTCTCCGCCACCCATTCGCGCTTGGCCGCGTGCACGATGGTCTGGTTGTTCTCCGGCAGGAAGGTGGAGTAGTACGAGGCCACATAGCCCGCGCCGCTCTCGGTGATGCGGCTCATGAATGGATCGGCCGACACCACCGCGTCGACCGAGCCGCCGCGCAGCAGGTCGGCATGCTGCGGGAACGAGGCCTCGACGAAGTTGACCTTGCGGTAGTCCACGCCGCTGTCCTTGAGCCAGGCGCGGAAGGTCACGTGCAGGAACGCGCCGAGCCCGGGCACGCCGATCTTCTTGCCCACGCAGTCCTGCGGGTTCTTGATGCCCGAGCCGGCGCGCGCCACCAGGCCGAAGCCCGTGATCGTCTTCGAGGTGAGCCCGCCGCCGGCCACCAGCACCAGGTCGAGCCCGCCGTCCACCGCCTGCAGGAACACCGAGGGCGTGGGCCCGCCGATCTGCAGCGAATCGGACTGCAGCGCCGCGGGAATGGTGGAGTTGAGCGGGATGAACTTGAGCTCCACGTCGAGGTTGCGCTTCTTGAAGTAGCCCTCTTCCGCGGCCACGAAGACCGAGGCGAAGTCGGACACGGCCGTGTAGCCGAACACGATCTTCGGGTTCGATTGCGCGCGCGAGGGCAGCGCCGCGGCGGCCGAGGCGGCGGCCAGCGCCGACAGCAGGGTGCGTCGTTTCATCATGTCTTCTGTCTCCTGGGGGTGGTTTTCTTCTGCGGGGCCTTGGGTCGCGGCAGCGCGGCGCGCAGCCCGCCGACGATGAAGTTCACGAGCATCGGCGCCGCGGCCGGATCGCTGCGCCGGTTCTCGCCGTGCGAGAGCCGCTCGATGCGGCTGTCGTTCAGGTGGTGCAGCAGCGCCCCGAGCGAGAACTGGTAGCCCCAGGCCGCCTGCCCGCGCGTGGCATGCGGCAGCGCGACGTGCAGCGCGTCGATGTAGGCCTCGGCCAGCGGGTCGAAGTAGCCGCGCAGCACGCGGTCGGCTTCCTCGGTGGCGTGGTAGAGCTCGCGCGCCACCAAGAGCGCGTAGTACTCGCCCTCGGCGCTCGCACGCAGCGCCAGCACGGGCCCGGTGAAGGCCTCGATGATGCGCGGCAGCGTGCGCGCGTCGTCGGGGTCGTTGTTCACCGCCCGAAGGCCCGCCAGCCGCTCCTCGATGCTGTGGCTCCAGTGCTCGAAGATCGCATGGAAGAGCTCGTGCTTCGGGCCGAAGTAATAGCCCACCAGCGCCAGCGGCACGCCCGCTTCCTCGGCGATCTGGCGGATGGTGACCGCGTGGTAGCCGTGCTGCGCAAACAGCTTTTCCGCCGCCAGCAGGATGGCGTGGCGCCGATCGGGCCGGGCCGCTTCGGCGGTGATGGCCGCGGCGCGGTGGGCGCTTCGCCTGGCGGGCGGGGTGCGGGTGTTCATCGGGCGTATTGAACGTCTGTACAAAACTATTGAACACACGTACAAACCCTGAGGTCAAACCCGGTTGAACGGCGCGGAATGCGGCATTAGGCTCGGTGCATGCCCGCTCCCAACATTCCCCAGATCCGCCTCTACCAGGACTGGCTGCGCGAGCAGCGCGGCCTGTCCTTCGACACCTACGACGCGCTGTGGCGCTGGTCCGTGACCGACCTCGACGCCTTCTGGCAGAGCATCTGGGACTACATGGGCATCGTGTCGCCCACGCCGCGCACGGCGGTGCTGGCCGACGACCGCATGCCCGGCGCCAAGTGGTTTCCGGGCGCGCAGGTCAACTATGCGCGCGAGGTGCTGCGCCATGCCGACGCGGCGCATGCGGCCGGCATGCCCGCCATCGTGAGCGACAACGAACGGGGCGAAGTGCGCGAGATGTCGTGGCCCGAACTGCGCCGCCAGGTGGCCTCGGTGGCGCTCACGCTCAAGTCATTGGGCGTGCAGCGCGGCGACCGCGTGGCGGCCTATATGCCCAACGTGCCCGAGACCATGGTCGCGTTTCTTGCGTGCTCGAGCATCGGCGCGGTGTGGAGCGTGTGCGCGCCCGACATGGGCACGGCCGCGGTGGTCGACCGCTTCCGCCAGATCGAGCCCAGGCTTCTGATCGCGGCCGACGGCGTGCACTACGGCGCCAAGCCCATCGACCGCAGCGCGGTGGTGCAGGAACTGCGCGGCGCATTGCCCAGTGTGCAGAAGCTGCTGTTGCTGCGTACGCCTTATGCCGCCGAGCAGCTTGCCGCCGACGCCGACTGGCAAAGCGCCAGTGCGCGCCGCGACGCCGAGGTGGCCGCCTTCGAGCCCGAGTGGCTGCCCTTCGACCATCCGATCTGGATCGTCTATTCGAGCGGCACCACCGGCCTGCCCAAGCCCATCGTGCACGGGCAGGGCGGCATCATCATGACGATGTATGCCTGCGGCCTGCACAACGACATCGGTGCGAGCTACGGCGCCAACAACTTCAACGAGCGCTTCCACTGGTACAGCTCGACCGGCTGGGTCATGTGGAACTGCCAGCTCGCGGGCCTGGCCTTCGGCGCGACCATCGTCATCTACGACGGCCATCCGGCCGGCAGCAAGGAGAAGCCCGACTGGAGCGTGCTGTGGCGCTTCGTCGCGAAGCACCGCATCACCTTCTTCGGTGCCGGCGCGGCCTACTTCACCAACTGCATGAAGGCCGGCGTGGTCGCGGCCGAGTGCGGCGACCTGTCGCGCGTGCGTGCGCTCGGCAGCACCGGCTCGCCGCTGTCGGAAGAGGTGCAGCGCTGGGGCACGGCGCAGCTGCTGGCCGCCGGCGCGAGCAGCGTGTGGTGGTGCAACATCTCGGGTGGCACCGACTTCTGCGGCGCCTTCGTCGGCGGCAACCGCGAGCTGCCCGAGGTGCCCGGCCAGATGCAGTGCCGCCAGATCGGCCATGCGGTGGAGGCCTGGAACGAAGACGGCAAGCCCGTCATCGGCGAAGTGGGCGAGCTGGTCTGCACGCGCCCCATTCCATCGATGCCGCTGTACTTCTGGGGCGACGAAGGCAATGCGCGCTACCTGTCGAGCTACTTCGACACCTACCCCGGCGTCTGGCGCCACGGCGACTGGATCCGGATCGGCGAGGACGGCGGCTGCATCATCTACGGCCGCAGCGACGCCACCATCAACCGCCAGGGCCTGCGCATGGGCACCAGCGAGATCTACAGCGCCGTCGAGGCGCTGCCCGAAGTGCTCGACTCGATGGTGGTCGACCTCGAATACCTGGGCCGCGAAAGCTACATGCCGCTGTTCGTGGTGCTGCGCCCCGGCGTGGCACTCGACGATGCGATGCGCGCGAAGATCAACAACGCGATCAAGACCTCGCTCTCGCCGCGCTTCCTGCCCAACGACATCTTCCAGGTGGCCGAGATCCCGCGCACGCTCTCGGGCAAGAAGCAGGAGCTGCCGATCAAGAAGCTGCTGCTGGGCCAGCCGCTCGAGAAGGTGGTCAATCCCGAGGCCATGGCCAACCCCGGCTCGCTCGGCTGGTACGTGGAGTTTGCGGCGCGGCGCGCCGCGGCCTCTCACGGCATCAGCAGTTCGTAGAGCACCATGCGCGTCTGGCGGCCGCGCAGCGCCACCCGCTCGTCGATGCGGCGCGTCTGCAGCCGGCCCTTCAGGCCCGCGCAGGTGACCTCCGAGATCAGCGTGTGCGTGCCCAGCTGCTTGTTGATGCCCTCGATGCGGCTCGCCACGTTGACCACGTCGCCCAGGGCCGTGTAGGACAGCCGGTCGTTCGAGCCCAGCACCCCGGCGATCGCCACGCCGGTGTGGATGCCCACGCGCGTGCGGAACTCGGGCAGCCCGTCGGCGCGCCACTTGCGGTTGAGCGCACTCGTCTCGATATGCAGCTGCAACGCGGCCAGGCAGGCGCGGTACTCCGCGTCCTTCAGGTCGGCGGGCGCGCCCCACAGCACCATGATGCCGTCGCCCATGAATTTGTCGACCACGCCGCCATAGCGCGCCAGCACCCGCGTTGCCAGGTTGAAGTATTCGGTCAGCATGCGCACCAGCACATTGGCCTCCATCGACTCGGAGATCCGCGTGAAGCCCTCGATGTCGGTGAACATCACGGTCATGCGCCGCGGCGAGCCGCTGGGTGCCAGTGCCTGGCCTTCGGCCACGAGCTGGCTGATGACGTCCACCGGCACGAACTTGCTGAACGCCCGGAGGCTGCGCGCCGACTCGTCCAGCGCCTGGTCCAGGTGCTGGATCTCGAGCACGCGGCTCGGCTCGCGCGGCAGGTCGTCGAGCTCCAGCAGGCCGATGCGGCGCGCGGTCTGCGCGAGCTTCTCGACCGGCGAGGTGACCAGCCTGGACAGCTGCAGCGACACGAACAGCGCGGCCGCGAGCAGCGCCAGGCCCAGCAGCAGCCACCACAGCACGGCGCGCCGCAGGTCACCCAGCACGAAGTCCTCGGGCACCCAGCTCACCAGCTGCCAGCCGGCCGAAGGAATGCGCGAGGCCTGGGCCAGGTAGCTGCGCCCTTCGTGGTCGAACGAGAAGGCCGCGCCGCCCGCGCTGCCGGCCGCGGCCTCGCCCAGCATCTGGCCGTGCAGCGCGCCCAGCACGCCGGTGGGCGGCTCCGGCCGGCGCAGCACGCCGGGCTGGTCGCTGCGCGCCAGAACCTGGGAGCCGGTGCCCAGCAGCGCGCTGTCGCCGCGGCCGTCGCTCGCGAAGAGCCGCACGAACTCCGAGAGCCGGCCCAGCGAGACGTCGCCGCCCACCACCAGCAGCCTGGGGCTGCCTTCGGCATGGCGGCGCTTGCTGGTCAATGCGTAGGTCACACCCAGCTCCTGCGTCGCGGCGAAGCTGTAGGGCGCCGTCCATACGGGCCTGCGCATCTGGCGGGCCTCCTGGTACCAGCGCTGCAGCCGCGGGTCGAAGCTGCTGCGGAAGGACTCGATGCGCTGCGTGGCGAAGCGCTGCTGTGCGTCGACCTCGGGCGCGGGCGGCAGCTTGTACTGCCAGGTCTCGATGGCGAGTTCGCCGGTGCCCGCGCCGCGCACGATGCGCCGGATGGCCGGCACCGGGTAGCGCAGCGCCATCATCATCTGGCCCGTGTCGTCGGCCACGTAGAGGCTGTCGAGTTCGGGCGACTGCTGCAGCAGGGTCCAGAGAAGCTCGGCCGTGCGCTGGGCATGCTCGCCTGCGGGACCGAGGCTGGGCGCGCCGGCCAGCGCTCCGACCGTCGACTCGGTCCTGGCGAGGACGGCGCGCATGTTGTCCTCGGTGCGGTGGTGGTTGGCCGCGTGCGCGGAGGCGCCGATCTTCGCCACCAGCCGCTGCGAGCCCCAGTAGCCGAGCGTGGCCAGCAGCAGCGACTGCGTCAGCGCCACGGCGCTCACGATGGTGCTCACGTCGACCCTGAAGCGGCGCGAGAGCCGCGCCACGGCGGCGGAAAATTCAAAGAATGCGAGAGGCGGCTTTCCCGCCCCATCCGCAGACCCGGATGAGTTCTTCTTGTTCATACAGCTCCCTGTCGACCACTCGAACGCACCCGCGGCCGTCACGTCGGGCCGCGGATCGCATCCGGCCGCTCGCTGCTCCGATCGTTTTGTTGTCGGAAATCATGGCGAGCACCCGGGGTGCAGGGCGGATTTTGCGCGACTTCGGGCCGCGCGCGTCATGGCACGGTCGTGCGCAAGACGCGGGCCTTGCTAGCGCGCGTCGTGGAAGATGATTCCCAGCGTGTGCCGCCGCCCCGAGCGCACGCGGCTCACGCCATGCCGCATGGTGACGCGGTAAGTGCCGCGCGTGCCCGCCACGGGTCGCTGGTTGACCGCGAAGATCACCGCCTCGCCCTGCGCGAGCGGCACCACCTCGGCGCGCGACTGCATGCGCGGGCGCTGCTCGGTGAGCACGAATTCGCCGCCCGTGAAGTCTTCGCCCGGCCGGCTCAGCAGCACCGTGAGCTGCATCGGGAACTGCAGCTCGCCGTACAGGTCCTGGTGCAGGCAGTTGTAGTCGCCCTCGACATAGCGCAGAAGCAGCGGCGTGGGGCGCCGCTGGCCCGCCGCATGGCAGCGCGCGAGGTAGGCCGCGTGGTCGGGCGGGTAGTCGGCCGGCTGCCCCATGGCGGCGGCCCATGCGTTCGCGAGCGGCGCGAGGCGCTCGTACAGCGCGCTGCGCCAGGCCGCGATCGAAGCGGGCAGCGGGTGGTCGAAGTACTGGTACTCGCCCTGGCCGAAGCCGTGGCGCTGCATCACCACGCGGCTGCGGAAACGGCCGGGCTCGTCATAGAGCGCGGCCAGCGCGGCGCATTCCTTCGGGCTGAACAGCACGCCCGTGGTCGCGCAGCCGCGCGTGGCAAGCTCGGTTTCGATGCGGGGCCAGTCGAGGGCGCGGACGATGTTGGCAGGAGAGGTCGGCATGCCGAAAGTGTGCGGCCGGCGCGGCCGCGGCGCTCGCTGTTTCCGGACATGGGTTCCGGCCACGCGGCGATGCCCGCGTGCGAACCTCAGAACGAAAGCGCCAGCGGCGCGAGTTCGCCGATCTCCACGCGCACGGCCGTGCCCGCCGAGGCGAACAGCATGCCGGTGCACGAGCCGCTCGTGACGATCTGCCCGGCCCTGAGCCCGCCGCCGCGCGCGGCGCAATGGTTGGCCAGCCACACCAGCAGCGCGCCCGCATCGGGGCTCGGATGCTCGCCCACGGTGTGCGCGACGGTCTGCCCGTCGAAATGCAGCGCGGCCTCGGCATGCCGCAGGTCGAACCAGGCCGGCGCGAAGGGCTGGCGCTGTCCCAGCACCAGCGCGCCATGGCTCAGCAGGTCGGCCAGCAGGGCGTTGGCATGGGCGCCGAACCAGTCGGCCAGCCGGGTCTCGACGATCTCGATCACCGGCAGCACCGATTCGACGGCGCCCGCCACATCGGCCAGCGTGTAGGGCGCGGCGCGCGGCGGCAGGTCGGCGCCCAGCTGGAAGCCGACCTCGGCCTCGATACCGCGCAGCCGCCATGCCGGGCCCTGCAGGCGCACGCCGCCGGGCAGCAGCCCCTCGGCCGGCAGCGGCGCGCAGGTGGGTTCCTGGCCGGGCGCGCGCGCGCCGACCTTCCAGCCGCCGACCGGGCCGATCGCCGCCAGCGTGGCGTCCTGGATGGCATAGGC
>NZ_JACVBS010000109.1:0-209 GCF_014852545.1 Variovorax sp. VRV01 | reverse complement strand
ACGAGGTCACCAACGAGGGCAACGACCGCGCGCAGCTCAGCAACATGGCCAAGGCAGCACGCGAGGCGATGGGCAAGACCAGGCTGCAGGCGCTCGCCGACCGCGGCTACTTTAATGGCATGGAGCTAAAGACCTGCGAGGAGGTGGGCATCACGACCTACGTGCCCAAGCCGATGACCTCGAACGCCAAGGCGCACGCGAGGCGATGG
>NZ_JACVBS010000108.1:0-210 GCF_014852545.1 Variovorax sp. VRV01 | reverse complement strand
CCGTGTTGGTCAGGGTGATCAACGTGTCGGCCAGCGTGGCCTCCTGGTCCGCGTAGTTGGACGAATCACCCGGCACCGCATGATCGATCTCGGCGAACTGCTGCAGCGTCCGCGAGCCGGCGGCGCTGACGGTGACGTCGAAGATGGTGTTGGCGGCAAGAATTCCGGCCTCGCTGGCAGAAGTCGAACCGATGACCTTGCCGGCCACCA
>NZ_JACVBS010000107.1:0-213 GCF_014852545.1 Variovorax sp. VRV01 | reverse complement strand
GGGGGGGGGGGGGGGGGGGGGGGGGGGGGGGGGGGGGGGGGGGGGGGGGGGGGGGGGGGGGGGGGGGGGGGGGGGGGGGGGGGGGGGGGGGGGGGGGGGGGGGGGGGGGGGGGGGGGGGGGGGGGGGGGGGGGGGGGGGGGGGGGGGGGGGGGGGGGGGGGGGGGGGGGGGGGGGGGGGGGGGGGGGGGGGGGGGGGGGGGGGGGGGGGGGGG
>NZ_JACVBS010000106.1:0-238 GCF_014852545.1 Variovorax sp. VRV01 | reverse complement strand
GCATCCTGCGTGTTGACCAGCGCCGTGTCGATGGGCGCTGCCAGCACGACGGACGGGCCGTCGTCGTCGAAGCGGATGTTGGCACCGATGTTGAGCACCTCGGAATCGGTTGCGGTGTCGCCGTCCCCGTCGGTGACCGTCACCGTGTTGGTCAGGGTGATCAACGTGTCGGCCAGCGTGGCCTCCTGGTCCGCGTAGTTGGACGAATCACCCGGCAGCGCATGATCGATCTCGGCGA
>NZ_JACVBS010000105.1:0-249 GCF_014852545.1 Variovorax sp. VRV01 | reverse complement strand
CGCTCGATCGAACCACCCGCGCGTTTGTGCAACGGGACCACCGGATGACTCGGTGCGCCGAGGACGCCCACATGGGCGCGGGTCCGGCATACTCGCTAGTCAAAGCCGTTTCCACACGGCCTCGGCCAACATCGGACGTTCAGTCGTCGGCCAGAATCCAGTCATGAACCGACATCGGCCCAATTCCCATGGTCATTGACGAACTCCTCAGTCTGCTCCCACGCCCTGCCCGGCTGACCGAGCAAGGCA
>NZ_JACVBS010000104.1:0-255 GCF_014852545.1 Variovorax sp. VRV01 | reverse complement strand
GCATCACCATCAACACCGCCCACGTCGAGTACGAGACGGCCAACCGCCACTACGCGCACGTTGACTGCCCCGGCCACGCCGACTACGTCAAGAACATGATCACCGGCGCTGCCCAGATGGACGGCGCGATCCTCGTGTGCTCGGCCGCCGACGGCCCCATGCCCCAGACCCGCGAGCACATCCTGCTGGCGCGCCAGGTGGGCGTGGGCTACATCATCGTGTTCCTGAACAAGTGCGACATGGTGGACGACGCCG
>NZ_JACVBS010000103.1:0-255 GCF_014852545.1 Variovorax sp. VRV01 | reverse complement strand
GACGGTCGAGTTCGTCACTTGACCATCCGGAAGCTCGTGCTTCCAAGCCACGCGCGAAGTCCTTCGGGGTCGAGGACGGAGAAACAGGAAATGTGGCCCGCGGCTGTCTGATATGAAACCTTCGTGGTCTGGTCTCCGAGTTCCGAAATCTCCCCACCCAAGTCCACGACGCCAGAAGCCCGTTCAGAAAGCCAGAGCGCCATGTCACCCAAGATTCGATGGTCTTTCGAATCATTGCACATAGCGGCTAGGCCA
>NZ_JACVBS010000102.1:0-255 GCF_014852545.1 Variovorax sp. VRV01 | reverse complement strand
ACGGGTCGATGAACGCGAGCGCGCCCATCATCCACCACCCCGACGTCAAGCGCATGCTGATGACCATGCGCGCCTACACCGAAGGCTGCCGCGCCATGGCCTCGGTGGCCGCCGCCGCCTACGACGCTGCGCACCACCATCCCGATGCCGAGGCGCGCAAGCAGAACCAGGCCTTCTACGAATTCATGGTGCCGCTGGTCAAGGGCTACAGCACCGAGATGAGCCTCGAAGTGACCTCGCTCGGCGTGCAGGTGC
>NZ_JACVBS010000101.1:0-255 GCF_014852545.1 Variovorax sp. VRV01 | reverse complement strand
ACGGCGGCTGGCTGCTGGCCGATGCGATCCGCCTGTGCCGCGACCTGCACGGCGTCATGGCCTATGCCGAAGACCCCTGCGGCGCCGAAGGCGTGTTCTCCGGCCGCGAGGTGATGGCCGAGTTCCGCCGCGCCACGGGCCTGCCGACCGCCACCAACATGGTCGCCACCGACTGGCGCGAGATGGTGCACAGCCTGTCGCTGCAGTCGGTCGACATCCCGCTGGCCGACCCGCACTTCTGGACGATGCAGGGCT
>NZ_JACVBS010000100.1:0-255 GCF_014852545.1 Variovorax sp. VRV01 | reverse complement strand
GGTTCTCCTGGCCCACAAGATAACCGACGGCACCGCCGTGGTCGCCATACTGCAGCACGGCGGTCGGCGAGGCCTTGATGCCCATCTTGTGCTCGATGCTCACGCAGTGCACGTCGTTGCGCTCGCTCAAGCGACCGTCCTTGTTCACGAGGAACTTCGGCACCACGAACAGGCTGATGCCCTTCACGCCTTCGGGCGCGCCGGTGACGCGTGCGAGCACCAGGTGCACGATGTTCTCGGCCATGTCGTGCTCAC